>DATKVW010000104.1:0-5516 GCA_035529875.1 Dehalococcoidales bacterium
CTGGTAGCGCTAGCGGTGGCGCTATTTCTGCGAGGTAAGTTTGCCGGACTCACCGGCGACAGTTATGGTGCCATCAACGAGGTGACTCAGGTGTTTGTCCTTATCTTTTTCTGTGTAATTTCCGGGTGGTGCTAAAAATAGAGGAGGTGAAGATATTATGAAGGTTGTTGCTTCATGGAGCGGAGGGAAAGACGGCTGTTTTGCCTGTTTTAAGGCTCTGGAACAGGGTTATGAGGTCTCTCATCTGGTTAATTTTATATCGCGGGAGTTCCGCCGGGTCTCCTTTCACGGGACTAAGGCGCATCTAATCCAGAGACAGGCACAGGCTATCGGGATTCCTCTGGCGCAGTATACCGTGCCTCCAGATATGTCTTTATATGAACAGACGTTTAAAAAGGCTGTATCCGTTCTGAAGCGCAGTGGTGTGGAAGGTATGGTCTTCGGTGACATCTATCTTGATGAACACCGGGACTGGATAGAGAGGGTCTGCGGTGAGCTGGGTATTACCCCGATACTGCCGCTGTGGGATATGACTCCAGAGCATGTCCTTAACGACTTTGTTGAGGCCGGCTTTGAGGCAATAGTAGTTTCGGCTAGGGCAAACATCTTTGACCGGGAGTGGCTGGGTCGGAAAATAGACCGTAGCTTTCTGGTTGACATAAAAAATTTGCAGCAGAAAAAAGAACTGGATATTTGTGGGGAGAGTGGGGAATACCACACCTTTGTGGTGGACGGACCGTTATTTGCCAAGCGGATTCGGGCGGTATACGGGGTCAGGATGCAACGAAACGGGCTCTGGTTTCTTGACATTCCGCGGTGCCGGTTGGAGTTGAAGTGAGGAATGAAAATGGCTGAGCAGTGCATTCTCATCCTGGGTGGTGCCCGCAGCGGCAAGAGTCGCTTCGCTCAGGAGATGGCATTACGTTTTAGTGGCAGGGTGCTCTTTGTGGCTACCGGGGAAGCCCTGGATGAGGAGATGAGGCAGAGGATTGAGGAGCATAAGCGGAGACGTCCCCCAAGCTGGCGCACTGTGGAGGTTGCCACGGGTGTAGGCAGAAAGATAAGAGAGGACATTGGCGATGCTCAAATAGTCATCGTGGATTGCCTGACCCTGCTGGTGTCCAATGTAATTGGGTGGCATGGTAATGACCCGGAACAGATTACCCCTGAGCTTGTGGACAAAAGACTTGCTGTTGAAATCGAGGAACTTGTTGGATGCATTGAGGACAGTAATGCTACCTTCATCCTGGTCAGCAATGAGGTCGGCATGGGCTTGGTCCCGGAAAACAGTTTGGGACGCTTGTATCGCGACCTCTTAGGGAAAGTAAATCAGGTCTTGGCGGAGCGTGCTGACTGTGTTTATTTTATGCTTAGCGGCATACCATTAAAGTTGAAAGGGGATGGGGTTTAACATTGGCATCTAAGAAACAGCAGTTTTTCGTCCTTACTTAGATGATACCCCAATCTCTACAGCCCTGCTCAACAATAATCAGGTATTCTGGTGATGGCTGCGTTTCCTCTATTCGTCCCGACTTGATATAGGTTATGGCTTCACTGGGCTCGCCGTCTTCATCAAATACGGTTACCTTCAACCGGTTGTAGTTACCGGGATAGCCTTCATAGCTGTCCAATCGTCTTAAATCTCTGTCCGAAATTTCATAGATAGCCCCGAGAACCTTGTCGCCCCGGGACAATTTGATGGTGGCGATGCCACCACGCCACTGTCTGGACCAGCCGACAAACACCAGCTTGTAGTTGGGCAGGGTGGCGATGAACTTAGGCTGGCTGTCGGGGCAGCGTTGTCGCATTTGTTGCTTGCTGAGGTTGGCGCCGTAGGCGAAGTAATACATTTCTAGCTGATTCTCACTTGATGATTATATTCTCCGGTAGCTGCTCGTTCCATAAACCGTGTGCTCGCCGTATCGTGGTTATCTCAGATAAAGGGTTTGGGCAAAGGTTTCCTGAAAGCTGGGGTCAGTGGACAGTTCAATGTAGCTAGCCTTGCGGGCTATGGTCTGTGCCTCGGTCCGCTTACTGCAGGAGAACAGAGCCAGCCTGGCTCCCGTGCCGGCAGCATTGCCCACCTGACGGAAGCGGTCCAGGGGCAAAGGAGGTAACATTCCAATGGTTACGGCACTGGCTACATCTATGTAGCTGCCGAAAGCGCCGGCGATAATTACCTGTTCTAACTCCTCTTCAGAGTGCCCTCTCGCTTTCAGGAGCAGTTGAATACCGGTGCGCATGGCTCCTTTAGCCAGTTGTAGCTGGTGGACATCCTGCTGGGTGAGGGTAATTGCGGTGCCTCCACCCCGCTCCTCCTCGCTGACCAGTATAAACTCGCGTTTACCTTTGGTGCCGCGCACTCGTGGGTGGTCATTCATCCTGCCGCTAAAATCTAGTACTCCTGCCAAACGGAGCTGGGCAATAGCATCCAGGATACCAGAACCGCAGAGACCAACCGGTGGTGCACCACCGATAGTCTCATATTCTACCTGATTATTTACCAATCGCCAGTGTTCTATAGCTCCGTTAGCCGCTCGCATACCATCCTTGATGTGGGCGCCCTCAAAGGCAGGGCCTGAGGCACAGGAAACACTGGTTATCTCGCCCTGGCTCACCAGGGCTACCTCAGTGTTGGTGCCGATGTCTATAGCTAACACTATTCCCTCAGATTTCCAGACATCGGTGGCGAGCAACATCGCCACGTGGTCGGCGCCAACAAAGCCGGCAATATTGGGCAGCAGGTGCACGTAGGCGCCCGGGGCAATGTTCAGTCCCAAATCGCGAGCCCTGACATCTAGGGAATCATGGACTGCGGGGAGGAAGGGGGAGAGGGCAAGCTGGTGTACCGGCAGACGCAGTAACAGATGGTGCATAGCCGTGTTGCCTACCACCAGTGCTTCAACTATTGTGTCTGGTTGGGCATCAACTTTAGCGCAAAGTTCGGTTGCCAGCTGGTTCAGCGCTTCTACCACCAGTGCTTGTAATTTTATTCCTTCGTCGGGCGACTCTATGATGCAGGTGATACGGGTAATGATATCTTCCCCGTAGCTTATCTGAGGGTTCATTATCCCTTCGGCAGCCAATGTCTGTCCGCTATCCAGGTCAACTAGATAGGCAGCCAGTTTGGTAGTGCCCAGGTCTACGGCTAGTCCCAGTTGACGGCTGGGGTAGGGCTGGATAGCTATTATCTCATCATCCCGCACTGACACCTGAGCTTGCCAGTCCCATGACCGTAGCCGGGGTGATATATCCTGTAAAACCTTGATGTCAATAGTATGACAGCGTAGCTGATGCTGCTGCTCCAGTGCCTCCAGAAGACGCTCAGCATCAGCACGCAGGTCTGTCCAGGATGGTGGTGGTAGCTGTACCCGGTAGCTGTGGATGGGAGGCTCCGGGGTAACGGCAACCTCCAGCCCCTCCACCTGAGCTCGCTGCAGCGCTGTCAGTGATGCCGGTGGGACATATAACTTGCAGTCGCTGGCAGGGTATGTCTGGCAGGCGAGGCGATAGCCATCATCCAGTTCCTCAGGGGAGAGAGCCTGCTGTTCCGTTGAGGTTGGCGGCGAGACCTCTCCAGCCATAACCTGAACTTTGCAATGGAAGCAGGTCCCCCTGCCCCCGCAGAGGCTAACCACTTCCACACCCAGCTGGCGCATCGCTTCCAGGAGCGATTGTCCTGCCGGGCATTGTCCCCGCCGACCCACTGGTTCAATATCAATGTAATAAGAAGCCATTCTGATTCTCTGGGTGTCTGGTAAAATGTATCTTGTTAGTGGATAGTAGAATCACTGCCCTACTGATATGCAGTTTAACTGGGTAATCAGGCTCTGTCAAGGAGCTTAGGTGTTTTCTATTTATAGAGGTTATTAAACAATCTCCGTTTCTAATTCCTTGCTCCCGCCCCAAGGATTTACTTCACTTTGGTGAAACATTTCAATATAATGTCGTGAATCTTTCCGTTGGTAGCCAGCACTTCATTGTTATTGTTCTTAACATGGAATGGATTTCCCTTGAAATCGGTAATCTTACCTCCAGCTTCAGTTACAATGAGACTCCCGGCAGCATAATCCCATATTGGATTTCCGGCAATGCAAAATCCGTCGTATCTACCACAGGCAACATTGCACAGGTCCAGTGCTGTTGAGCCGTCACGTCTAATCGCCTGGCTTTCTCTCAGTAAACATACGAAGTTTTTTGTGCTCCGGCTGAAGGCTTCCGAATTGCGGTCGTAAGGAAACCCCATAGCTAATAGACTTTTGTCCAGATTTGTGGTCATTGAGGTCTGTATTCTTCTATCGTTGAGGTAGGCACCATTACCCTTTACCGCGGTGAACATCTCGTCTACCAGGGGATTGTATACTGCCCCCAGCATTACATCCTCTCGATATAACAGGGCTATAGATACGGCAAAACAGTGATATTTGTGGATAAAGTTGATGGTGCCGTCTAGAGGGTCAATTACCCAGGTGTAATCTGAAGGTGTGTCTATTTCCCCTCGCTCTTCAGAGATAAAGCTATGATTGGGGAAGGCGTCACTGATAATGTTGACAATAATATCTTCTGCTCCCTTGTCTGCCAGCGACTGTGGATTAAAATGCCCTTCTCCTTTGTAATGAACCTGGCTCGTTCCGTACAGGTTGTTTAGTAAAAACTCACCAGCTTGGTAAGCTGCCCGTGTTGCCACATCGAGAAATCGGTTCAATCTGCTACCCCCTCTTTTATATCTAGTTCGTGTGTTGGCTGGCTGGAGAGCTAGATGGTTAAACAGGTTTTTGCCGTTGTAACCACCGGGTGTCTGTTTAACCATTAAATACTTTTCCTTTCGCTATCAATTATCATCAAAAATGAATATCTTGTCTATAGTGGTTTTTAAAGCTTTAGCCACATTGTGGGCTAGCCTCAAGGAAGGATTATACTTTCCCTTTTCCAGAAAGATGATGGTTTCCCGCCTGACTCCTACCATCTCAGCCAGTTTCTCCTGGGTCAAATTGTGCTTAATTCGGTATTCTCTTATTTTCGTTTTCATATCTATCTTCCCTGTAGAGCGGCATGTTCCCAACTGTTCATGTAAGCTTGGCAAATAGTCCTTTGATAAATATAGCCAGGCTGCCAGTAATCCCTACGGCAAACGCCAAAGGAGATACAAAAACTGCGATGGAGAAAAACACTGGTTCCTCTACTCCGAATAGACCGCTTAATGCATTGTGCAGGACAACACTAATGATAAAAACGCTTAGCGATATGCCGGCTACTATCAAGAATGTCTTCAGTATTTTTAGCCCCTTTTCATCTAACTTGGGTTCTGCCTGCTCGTAGAAAAGATAAGATAGCATATATACCAATCCAACAGATAAGAATAGGCCACCGAGGACATGGACTATGTCGGGGTTCATGTTTTGATTCAGGCTGAAGACTATCATCAGCCCTGCTGAGGCTATAGCAAAGAAAATAAATCCGTTTCGTATTGATTTACTGGCATTTTCTCGTATCCTCTCATCAACTGGTGGTAGTTT
>DATKVW010000105.1:0-7554 GCA_035529875.1 Dehalococcoidales bacterium
CAGGAACTGCCTTCTCGCCAAGGCTGAACAAAGCCATCCTCGATGTGCTCCTGTTCTACTTCTCTGATGAAAAAATAAGGAATACGGCTGTTGACAAAAAGGAAGATGTTCTGAATGCATTCAAAATTCTTTGCTTGGAGAGTGAGGACTTTCGTAATTCAACAGAAACGACTACGAAGAGTTTAGGTGCCACTAGTACCAGACTATCTCTTTGGGGGAAAGAACTACAAGATACACTCCGTATTGATTTTCAAATACCCTCATACGATGGCAAACGCATAAAATTCTCACGGTTTTGGTAATAGGGTCAATGGCCTCATCTAAACAGTATAAGAAACTGACAAAAGAGCTTGCGAGGCTTCGATGTGAGCTTTTACCAAAAGAATTTAGTCTTAGCGGTGACTATCCGCCTGAGGTATTCACGAAAACTGTTGCATATCGTGTTCTAGCTCATGCCGAAATTGAATCATACATTGAAGACCGGGCTTACGAAGCAGCGCTTACTGCAACAACAGAATGGGAGAACAGCAAGAAGGTAAGCAAAACACTCTTGGGGCTTCTCGCTTTTTCAGGCCAAACTATGGGAGAACCGCCAGATTCAGTAAATCCAAGTCAGCCGAGCCAAACCAGTAACTGGGATGATAAAATACGAATCTCTAACAAAATCAAAACAGCAATGAACATATTTTATAACGCGATTATAAATAATCATGGAATTAAGGAAAAGAATATCCTACGCCTTCTTTTACCAATCGGAATAGAAGTTGACAAACTTGATCCTGTCTTGCTTGCAGACCTCAATAGTTTTGCCGAGGTTCGTGGGGAAGCTGCACACCTGTCAGCAAGCAAATATCGTGCTAAACAACAAATAAACCCAAAGGATGAGCTAAGAACAGTCGAATCCTTGGCCAACCGTTTGATTGACATTGACAGATGTATTGACCAATTACTAAGCTAATTTTGAGAACCCTCCTACTAAAACTAGCTATGCCCTCCCTTAAAACTATTCCCCTTTTAGAATAATCTGTAATCCCATCCCCTGTATCCCCTTCCCCTTGATAAGGGGAAGGGGAAGAATTTTATGAAGAGGGGCTGGCGCTCCTCTTAAACACCCCCAACTTATTAACCCAAAAAATGAAAAGTCCAGGAGAGGCGGAGCCCTTGGGGGAAATCCCCCTGAGTCCCCCTTTGCAAAAGGGAGAGAACTTCTCCCTTTCTTAAAGGGAGAGCGAGAGGGATTTGAATAAGGAGAGGGGGATTAAGGGGGTGAGGTCAACAAAAAAATCCTTAATTTCCCCCCAAATTCAGATATTCAGAATTGGGGTTGATTTTACCATGGCAGTTGTTATATACTTATAAACTAGTTTGTAGTGACTTGCGTTTTAGAAGCCATTTATCGGTGAATCAATAACCTGTCAACAGAGGGAGGATAGCCTGTGAGTAAGTTTAGAGCGTTTCGTTATTTTCTTGGTATTGCCTTGCTCTTTGCTATGCTTGGTGGTTTGGTGGGGGGTCAGGTACTAGCAGTTCAAGAAAGCGGTAATGACTCTTTTCTACTGCCACCAGGCCAGGAGGAACCTCCGGATGAGAAGGTGCTTGAGCTTAAGTGTGAATATCCTGTCATTTGCGGCGAAATCGGGGAGAATCTGGAGTTTGAGGTTGATGTAATATGGCGAGGCGAGGAGCGCCGAAGATTTGACCTGGAGGCGACAGCACCACCAGGATTGCGAACAGCAATTTTAACCCAATTCGGAGGGTATTCTGAAAAACCGATAGCAGCTTTGGAGCTGGAGCCTGGAGCGCTCGCAGGGAATACTGTAAAGATTGTAGTGCAATCAGTCCCGGGGAACTTACCTGACCCAGGTGACTATACGGTAACATTTGGGGTTAGTTCGGAAGAAGAAAATGAGACCATAGAGCTTACGGCGCGGGTAACTCCTCGCTACGATTTTATTATGGTTACCCAGACCTTGACACTTACCACCCAGGTGACCGTTGGCGAGGATAATCACCTGGCAGTCCTGATGATAAACTCTGGCGCAACTTCCATAGACAATCTTACCCTGACCTCAACCCAACCGGAAGGCTGGACAGTAACCTATCACCCGGAGAAGATAGACTCACTGGCACCGGGAATTACGCAGGAGGTAGATGTGGTAATAATGCCTCCTGAAAAAACGGCGGCTGGCGACTGGCCGGTTACCTTGCGAGCCCAGAGTGAGCAGGTGTTTGATGAATTTGAACTCAGAGTAACCGTGTTAACCCCCGATATCTGGGGATGGGTGATAATCTTAATTATAGTAGTAGTCATCGCTGGGGTGGGGGTGGTTTTCTGGCGACTAGGCAAGAGATGATGAACTTGACGAAAACTTGCCAGCAGAGGGAGGATAGTTTATGAATAAGCTTAGAGCAGTTCGTTGTCTTTTTTGTTTCGTTTTGCTCTGTGTTATGCTTGGTGGTCTAGCCGGAGGTCAGGTGCTAGCTGTTACCGGAAACAGTGACCATGCTTTAGCGCTGCCACCGAGTGAGGAGGAATCTTCTGGGGATGTGGTTGAGCTAAGGTCTGATTATCCGGTTATATCCGGGAAATCCGGAGATGCCTTTGAGCTTGAGGTTGAGGTGATGTGGAGGGGTGATGAACGCCAGATTTTTGACCTGGCGGTAACGCCACCATCGGGATGGAAGGCAACGATTTTCTCAGGCTCCGGAAGGTATCCTGAAGTCAAAATAGGGGCTATGGTAATGGAGCCGGGAAAGTTCTACGGCAATAAAGTAAAAATTAAAGTTGAGCCGCTGCCAGGGAACATGCCCGAACCAGGTGACTACCCGGTAATATTTGAAGCAAGTTCAGGAGATATAAGAGAAACTATAGAACTTACCGCAAAAGTGACTGCCAGGTATGAGTTTGCCATGCGTACCCCAACCTCGCAGCTTAATACCGAGGCTACTGCTGGTAAAGATAATAACCTTACGGTCCTACTGGTGAATTCTGGTTCGGACCCTGTTGAGAATCTTAGCCTTACTTCAATCAAGCCAGAAGGCTGGGATATAACCTATGAACCTGAGAAAGTAGACTCGCTGGCACCAGGGGCTACGCAGGAGCTGGATGTGGTAATAAAACCGCCCAAGGAAACCATAGCTGGTGACTGGTCGGTTACCTTACAGGCTAATAGTGAGGACGTGTCCGATAAACTGGACCTCAGGATAACCGTATTAACACCTACCATCTGGGGATGGGTTGGCATTTTAATTGTGGTGCTGGTCATCGCCGGGGTGGGGGTAGTCTTCTGGCGACTGGGTAGGAGATAATGGAGTTGGCGACGCAATCTGCAGTTGAGACAATAGACCTGACCAAGACCTATAACGGCATAACGGCGGTTGATAGGTTAAACCTGCGCATAGAAGAAGGGGAGGTTTTTGGCTTCCTCGGTCCCAATGGCGCCGGAAAAACTACCACCATACTGATGTTGCTCGGTCTCACCGAGCCTACTTCAGGGGTGGCGCACATATGCGGGTATAATTCTACCCGTGAACCGCTTAAAGTTAAGAGCATCTCAGGTTATGTTCCGGAGAAGGTGGGGTTTTATGAGGACTTGACTGCCCGTGATAACTTAGCCTATACCGCCGGGTTAAATGGTCTCCCGGCAGAACTTGCTGCCAAAAGAATAAAAGAGGCACTGGGAGTAGTGGGTCTGTCGCAGGTAGCCGACCGTGAGGTGAAGACTTTTTCGCGAGGAATGGAACAACGCCTGGCAATCGCCGATATACTTATCAAGACACCCAGGGTTGCTTTTCTGGATGAACCTACAACCGGCATAGACCCCGAGGGTGTGAAGGACATGCTGGACCTGATATCTCGGATAGCCCGAGAGCAGAAGATGACCGTTGTTCTGTCGTCACATCAATTACCTTATGTTCAGCGTATCTGTAGTCGTGTCGGTATCATATCCAGGGGACAGATGGTGGTTGAAGGCTCATTAGACCAGTTGGGGAGAGAGGCGCTGGCTGGCGGACGGTTCATAATTGAGCTCCAGCTAGCTGAGACTACTTCGGAGCTTGTCGATTGTGTCAAGAAAATTGACGGAGTGGTATCTGTGGAGAGGCAGGGAGATTTACTGGTGGTTAGCTGCACCGAAGACCTGAGACCGCAGATAGCCAGGACAATCGTGGAAGCTAATGGACTGCTGGTGCAGATGAAAATCCAGAGCTATGCTCTGGAGGACATTTATATGAAATACTTTACTGAGGGTTAATATGGCGGCATTGTTAACTGTCTTTCGGAAGGAATTGGCTGACCATTTCACTAGCTGGCGGTTTATAATTCTATTTGCCATAGTACTTGTCGTGGGTGTATTTGCGATATACTTTGATGCTCAATATATAAGGCAATCAGTAACCGAGAGCCGCTTTGTTTTCCTGCAGCTTTATACTACATCTGGACAGGCACTACCGCTATTTATTTTCTTTATTGCCTTTTTTATGCCGATAGTAGGTATTACTCTCGGTTTTGACGCTATCAATAGTGAGAGAAACAGGGGCACGCTGAGTCGGCTCCTGTCTCAACCTATCTTTAGAGATGCGGTTATCAATGGCAAGTTCTTAGCTGGTGCCGTTACTATAGCCATTATGCTGACAAGTATAATCCTGCTGGTGGCTGGGCTAGGGCTCAGGATGATTGGTGTTCCGCCCAGTTCCGAGGAGGCTATCCGGTTATTTTCCTTCTTGATTATGAGTATTATTTATGGAACCTTTTGGCTGAGCTTGTCCATATTATTCTCCATATTGTTCTACCGGGTAGCTACTTCAGCACTAGCCTCAATAGCCCTGTGGATGTTGTTCATCGCTATGTTTGTATTCCCCTTCTTCACTCAGACGGGGCGGTTGGGGCTCACCGTTATGCTGATATCCCCGATAACCCTCTTCTGGCAAATCGTTACCATAACCCTCATCCCCACAGCGCGGCTACTGGGGCAGGTAATCCAGACTCCCAGTCCTCTTGCACTGGGCCAGAGTATGTTGCTGGTCTGGCCTCATCTGGTAAGCATTATCGCCCTGACGGTAGTGTGCTTTGCTATCTCGTATATTAAATTTATGCGAGAAGAAATAAGGTCTACCTAATCTTAGTATTAGTAGGCGTTTTAGGTTAATGTCATTCCGTTATTTTATTGGCACCTCAGGCTGGCATTACGAGCACTGGCGCGATAGGTTTTATCCGGAAAAGCTGAACAAAAACGAGTGGCTTCGATTTTATGCCAGCCATTTTGCTACGGTTGAGCTTAACAATAGTTTCTACAAATTGCCTTCAGAGTCTGCGTTTGCTAACTGGTACAATTCTTCACCAGCCGATTTTACCTTTGCCGTGAAGGTAAATCGTTTTATCACCCACATTAAGCGGCTTAAGAATGCTGAGGAGGCGGAAGAGCGGTTTATGGCTCGGGCTAAGATTTTAGGGGAGAAGTTGGGTCCACTTTTGTACCAGCTTCCACCCAATATGCATCGCAGTGACGAGGTGCTGGAGTCATTCCTGTCCATTTTACCCCGAGGAATGAGGCATGTATTTGAGTTTCGGCACGAGTCCTGGCTTGAGGAAAAGGTTTTTCGGATTTTGCATAAGTATAATGTGGGCTTTTGCATTTTTGATATGCCCGGGACTAGTTGCCCTGTGGTGGCGACGGCTGACTTTGCCTATGTCAGGTTTCATGGTAGCACCGGGCTTTACTTTAGCTGTTACTCTGATGAAGAGCTGGCTGACTGGGCGAAAAGACTGGCTAAACTGGCTGCCGACCTTGAGGCAGTCTATATTTATTTCAATAATGACGCCGAAGCCTTTGCCGTAAAAAATGCTATGACTCTTGGCGACTACCTGCAAAGTGCAAATCTGGGAGAAGTTTAAGCGGCAAGGTTTCTCTTCCGGTACTGTGGTGTTTGAGAATATAGACTCTTGCAAAATTACTATTCCATTATAACGGGGAAGTATGAGGAAGCCTGAAGGGCTTAGCCCCCGAAATACAGGTTTTCTTAATAGAGTTTGACCTGCTGGGGAGTGTTATAGGGGCTAACGCCCCTCTAACACGAATCTTTCCCTTCCCCTTGTCAAGGGGAAGGGGATAGGGTTAGTAAATAATAATGAAGTATAAGCTTTTGGTAACAGATATAGATGGTACCCTGATGGGCAGGGATGGGAGTATCTCGGTGGAGGATAAAGAAGCCCTGGCTAAGGCTATTGACCTGGGAGTTAAGGTTTCTTTATCTACCGGGCGGACCCTGTTATCGGCTATGAAAATTATCAATCAGTTGTCGCTAGATGGGTATCATATATTATTTGACGGTGCTTTGGTGTTCAACCCCAGTCAGAATAAGGAAGTCTATGCTCAACCAATCAGCAAGGCAGTGGTCAAGGAAGCGGTTGAGTTTGCTCGCTTGAATGACATCAACCTTGAGCTGTATTCTACGAGCCAGTATTTCGTCGAGCGGGAGAACTGGGCTAGTGATATTCGCCGTGAGTATTTTGGCATCTATCCTACTCTGGTAGATTTTACCAACATCTGGGAGCAGGAGCGGATTATCAAGGGGACGGTAGCCGTCCACTCTGCTGAGGAAAAGGCTAAGGCAGAGAGTCTCTGCCACCGCTTCAAAGATAACCTGAAAGAGCTTCACTTCTCCTGGACAGCAACGCCAGCCTATCCCGATGTTGATTTTGTCAATATAGTGGCTCCCGAGGTGTCTAAGGGGAAAGCTCTGGAAGCGTTAGCCTCATATCTGGCGATACCCTTGGCTGAGGTTATGGCTATCGGTGATGAGAGGAATGATGTCTCACTCCTTGCCACCGCCGGTCTGGCGGTGGCGATGGACAATGCCGCTGATGAGGTCAAGGCAGTAGCCGACTACATTACCCTTGACGTTGACCATAGCGGTGTCGCTGCCGCTATTAACAGGTTCCTTTTGTAAATTGCTTATCAACCTCGCCCTCTCTGAATAAATCCTAAACTTAGAAGCCTTTTGGTTTTTTGGGACTTGTTTGGAGTTTCATGCTTGGAATTTTGGACTTCACAGGCTACATCCCTTCTAGCTGTTCGCTTGGAACCTATCCCCCTGACCCCCTTCCCTTGGTAAGGGAAGGGGGAACAAGTAAGAGAGGGGGCTTTGCCCCTCTCTAAAGTCTCTTCCCTCTCCCCTTCATAAAGGGGGAGAGAAAGTGTTACCTATGTGCCCGGTTTAAAGTGTAACCTATGTCCCCGTTTGAACAAAGGGGATAGGGGTTGGTAAGCTCCTTTCCAAATCTTCACAGATATTGGGTAGCAACCTCACCCCCTTAATCCCCCTCTCCTTATTCAAATCCCTCTCGCTCTCCCTTTAAGAAAGGGAGAAGTTCTCCCCCTTTTGCAAAGGGGGACTCAGGGGGATTTCCCCCAAGGGCTCCGCCTCTCTTGAACTTTTCCTTCTCTGGGTTAATAAGTTGGGGTATTTAAGAGGGGCACCAGCCCCTCTTCATAAAAATCATCCCCTTCCCCTTATTAAGGGGAAGGGGATACAGGGGATAGGGTTAATAGATTA
>DATKVW010000106.1:0-2561 GCA_035529875.1 Dehalococcoidales bacterium
ACTTTAGATGATACAGATATCCTTGGCATTATTGCCAAGGAGGCTAGGCAGCGTCGTGAGAGTATTGAAGCCTTTAGGCTGGGAAACCGCCAGGACCTGGTGGCTCAAGAAGAGGCTGAACTGGCTGTTCTAAACGAGTATTTACCTTTACCTATGTCCGGTGAAGAGGTTAAAGTAGCTGCTCGCCAGGTTATTGAGGAGGTAGGGGCGCAGGGACTTAGTGACAAAGGAAAGGTTATGCCTAAGCTCATCGCTCAGCTTAAAGGCAGAGCCGACGGGCGAGAGATAAATGCGATAGTAACTGAGCTGCTTACTTCATAATTTTACTCCCTTCTAAACACCCAAGTTTAAGGAGGGCAGTTTATTTATCAGGGCTATATATTTCTTCGGGAATTTTTGGTAAATGGGGTGAATTATGTCCATTGATAAGCGGGTACTGGAAGAAGTTGCTTTAAGTGAAGCTGAGTATGACCTTATAGTCCGTAGGCTGGGGCGGGAGCCCACAATTACGGAAATAGGTATGTTTGGCTCACTGTGGAGTGAACATTGCGGATACAAGCATTCTAAGCCTTTGTTCAAGATGTTTCCAGCTCGTGGTAGGAGGGTGCTGGCTGAGATTGGAGCCGAGAATGCCGGTGTGGTGGACATTGGTGATGGGCTGGCCGTAGTGATGAAAATTGAGTCCCATAATCACCCCTCAGCTATTGAGCCTTATCAGGGGGCGGCTAGTGGTTTGGGTGGGGTGGCAAGGGATATTCTAACCATGGGAGCTCGCCCGGTGGCCGCTATTGACTCCTTGCGTTTTGGCCCTCTGGATAACTCCCATAACCGTTATCTATTCAGTAAAGCCGTCGCTGGTTTCACTAACTATGGGAATAAGCTCGGTATTCCCACCATCGCTGGGGAGTCCTATTTTTCTGGTTCGTATTCAACCAATCCGCTGGTTAATGCTATGTGCGTGGGCATCGTGGAGGTTAAGAAATTAGTTAGAGCTAGAGCCAGCGGTGTGGGTAACCTGCTGATGATGGTTGGCGCTGAAACGGGTCGGGATGGAGTTCACGGCGCTTCAGGACTGGCGTCAAAAACATTTGAGACTGAGCCAGAGCCGAGCACTGTCGTCCAAGCCAGTGACCCAGCACTGGAAAAAATACTTATTGAAGCCTGTCTGGAGCTAGCTGACACCGACTGGATTGTAGGTATGCAGGATTTAGGTGCTGCTGGTTTAACTAGCTCAGCAGTGGAGACAGCAGACAGAGCCGGTAATGGCGTGGAGCTCGATGTGCTTAAGGTACCTCGCCGAGAGACGGGGATGACTCCTTATGAGATTATGCTCTCTGAGACACAGGAGCGGATGCTGGTAATAGTAAAAAAGGAGTATCAGGATGAGGTAGCTAACCTGTTTCGCCGCTGGGGGCTTCGCTGTGATGTTATTGGTAGGGTTACTGGTGATGGGCTGGCTAGAATTAAAGAGGGTGAAGTAGTGGTAGCTGAGGCACCGGTAAAGGTACTTACTGACCCGCCGATGTATAGTTATCAGGTGAGGAAACCAGCATGGTTAAGACGACTTCAGTCGCTTGACCTGAGGAATATCCCTGACCTAACTCCTGAGACAGCTCAGTCTGCTTTTCTTAAGTTGCTGGCATCACCTAATATTTGCAGTCGAGGATGGGTATTCCGTCATTCTGACCCGGCTAATCAAGCCGGTGTTGTTCTTCCTCCCGGTGGTGATGGTGGGATGTTGAGCGTGCCCGATAGTAATAAAGGGCTTTCGTTCACTGTGGATGGGAATGGACGCTACTGTTACCTTGACCCCTATACTGGTGGGATTATAGCCGTGGCTGAGGCAGGGCGAAATCTGGTATGCACCGGCACCAAGCCTCTGGCTGTTACCGATTGCCTCAATCTGGGTAAACCGGAGAATAAGGATGTTTACTATCAGCTTAAAGAGTCCATTCGTGGTATAGGTAGAGCTTGCCGGAAGTTGAACATTCAGGTAATTAGCGGCAATGTTAGCTTGTATAATGAAGGTAGGGAAGGAGCTATATATCCCACGCCTATATGTGGCATGATGGGTTTGATTGAGAATATAAACCAGCGTTGCGATATGGGTTTTGTTAATGAGGGTGACCAGGTATTTTTGCTGGGTAGTGGCTTTGATAACGAGGGGTTGGGGGGCAGTGAGTACCTTGAGTTGATTCACGGTCTGGTTAAAGGCAGACCCTATATTGACCTGGACCTGGAGAAGAGAGTGCAATCTTGCTGCCTGAAGCTCATTAAGCAGGGGGTTATTAGCTCAGCTCATGACTGTGCTGATGGTGGGCTGGCGATTACTCTGGCTGAGTGCTGTTTGGGTGGGAAGCTTGGTTTTAAAGGAGAGAAGTGGCAGTTTGGAAGAAGGGTGGATGCTGCCTTATTTGGAGAGGTGCAGTCAAGAATTATAGTCTCGGTGAGCCCGGAGAAGGTTAAACAGCTGGAGACGATGGCTTCCGCCAACCGCGTGCCTGTTACCAGATTAGGCGCAGTAGGGGGGAAGCGGTTTACTATTGCGGATTACATAGACC
>DATKVW010000107.1:0-2934 GCA_035529875.1 Dehalococcoidales bacterium
GTCCCTCCCGGGCAATACTTTGCATTGCCAGGGCAACCTGCTCCCCACAGTCGCAGCGAAGGCTGCCAAATATATCACCGGTAATACATTCACTATGAACCCTGACTAATACCGGCTCCTCAGTAGATATATCACCCATCACCAGGGCTAGGTGTTCATCAGGGTCTATATCACTCTTGTAGGCAATAGCAGTAAACTCACCGTAACTCGTTGGCAGCTTAGCCTCAGCTACCCGATGCACCAGCTTTTCATGGCGGCGGCGATAGGCAATAAGGTCGGCTATAGTCACTATCTTAATCCCATATTTTTCCGACATAACCTCGAGTTGGGGTAACCGTGCCATAGAGCCATCCCCATTCATAATCTCACAGATAACCCCTGCCGGATAAAACCCAGCTATCCTGGATAAATCAACGATGGCCTCAGTGTGCCCTGCCCGTGCCAGAACACCACCATCTCTATACCGTAGCGGGAATATATGCCCCGGCCGCGCTAAATCCCCGGCCTTCGTAGCCGGGTCAATCATTGTCTTTATTGTCTCGGCTCTATCTGACGCCGAGATACCAGTGCTTACCCCCTCTTTAGCTTCGACAGATATGGTGAAGGCCGTAGAAAAATTTGAGGTATTCTTATTCACCATTAAGGGGATCTCCAATTCATCTAATCGTTCGCCTATTATAGGCAAGCAAATCAAACCCCTGGCATGCTTTGCCATAAAATTAATGGCTTCGGGGGTTATCTTCTCGGCGGCTATAGCCAGATCGCCCTCATTTTCCCGGTCTTCATCATCGATAACGATGACGAACTTACCCGCCTTTATGTCCTCAATGGCCTCGGCAATGCTTGATATCCCCATTCTTATTTAACCCCAGTCTCGGTTTGATAGTTTGCGATGGCTTCCCTTAATGTATCAACCGCCAGCAGTGCACAATGCTCAATTGCTTTCGGTAACCCTTCTAGGGCATCTGAAATATCCTGCTGGCTAATCTGCCCCGCATCAATAAGGGTCTTTCCCTTAGCCATCTCTGTGGTTATGCTGCCGGTAGCCAGGGTAGTCATACAGCCATCAGTGGTAAAGCCAATATCAGCAATTTTATTATCTTCTACCTTTAGCCACATTGCCATAGTAGTATCACCACAAGGGCTGTTTACAATGCCGAAAGCATTGGTCTCCTCCAAATCCCCCAGGTTCCTCGGATTACGTCCATGGTCAAGCATCGTCTCGGAGTACATTTGCTTCATTGCTGTTTCTAAAATCTCTTCCCAATCCACGCTCATTATTTATCCCCCGTCTCGGTTTGATAGTTTGTGATGGCATCTCTTAAGGTATTAACCGCCAGCAGTGCACAATGCTCACTTTCTTTCGGTAGCCCTTCTAGGGCGTCTAAAATATCCTGCTGGCTAATCTGTTGGGCATCAATAAGGGTCTTTCCCTTAGCCATCTCTGTAGTCATGCTGCCGGCAGCTAGGGAAGTCATACAGCCATCAGTGGTAAAGCCAATATCAGCAATTTTATTATCTTCTACCTTTAGCCACATTGCCATAGTATCACCACAAGGGCCGCATATAATGCCGAAAGCGTTGGTCTCCTCCAAATCCCCCAGGTTCCTCGGATTGCGCCCATGGTCAAGCATCGTCTCGGAGTAAATTTGCTTCATTGCTGTTTCTAAAAGCTCTTCCGGATCCAAGCCCATTATTTAGCCCCCGTCTCTGTTTGAGCACCCCTTCTGACCTTTATCAGCTCGGCTAAAATGCTAACGGCTATCTCCTCAGGTGTCCGGGCATTAATTTTTAAGCCAATAGGGGTGTAAACCTTATCCAAAAGCTCTTGCGAAATCCCCCTAGCTAACAAACTTGAGAATATCGCTTTTGTCTTCGTTTGGCTGCCCACCAGGCCGATATATTTGGCCCTTGTACCTAGAGCGCTTTCTAGGACAACTTCATCGTGCTTATGGTCGCGGGTAACAATGACTACGTAGCCTGATTTATTTATTTTCAGCTCGGAATCGGAAAATCCCCTAGCCAAGTCCAGAGCCAGGGTTTGTTCTGCCTCAGGGAAAGTCTCGGCGTTAGCCACTTCAGGGGCATCAACGACCACTATCTTAAAACCTGCTAGATTAGCCATCTTAACCAGGGGAAGGGAGATATGACCGCCGCCAAAGATAAATAGGTTAGGCACTTGTAATATCGGCTCAATAAAGACCTCAAAATTACCACCGCAGAGCATTTCTGCATTACCCCCTTCGCTTAAGTCATAGCTTAGCCGCTGTGGCTTGCACTTTTTTATTACCCCCACAGCTTCACTAATTATTTCTGCTTCTACACGGCCACCTCCAACTGTGCTCACTATGCTGCCATCGGCCCGAACCAGCATTTTAGCGCCCTCTTTCTGGGGAGTAGAGCCATTAGCTGAGATAACAGTAACCAGAGCTGCTTCCTCCCCTTCGGCTCTAATCTTGACTATTTCCTTATATACATCTTTCTCCATTTTTCCCCTCCTTTGTCTTTAATTTAAGCGGCAATTTTAGCATCTAGAACAGTCCCAACTACCGGATGCGGAAACTGAACCTGCCCCAGTATAACCCGATCAATCTGGGGGTGTTTCCTCTCCAGAATCTTTAAGGCTAAATCCTCAGCCTCTGATAAACCTTGAGCTAAATCCATCTTATTGATAAGGGGAAGGATTCTGGCATTAGCTGGGCTGCCTCTTGCTATGCCCTCGGGGTGGGTTATTAAGGTGGCAATGGCCTCTGCCGAGATGACGGCACCCCATGGCAATCCGGTCAGCCGGGAAATAACCTCAGGTCTAAAGACATCTTCATCGGTTAGCCTTGAGCCCAGAGCCTCAAAGCCGACAATAGGTATCACCAGAGTGGTGCTCTCTGGGATTACCGGCTCGGTGGCTTTTGGTGCCTTCAAGGGCTTTCTAGCTGC
>DATKVW010000108.1:0-2020 GCA_035529875.1 Dehalococcoidales bacterium
CCGCTGCAGCTTAACAGTTCATTTATTCTGTCGGTGCCCAACCAACACCCTGAGTATACTCAAGGTCGCCCCACTTGCTATCTGTGATGGTCTCAGCACCAGTTATCGCACCCTCTACGCTGATGGTGTAGTCTGCCTGCAGGTTACCGGTTATGAACTTCTTCACGGAAGGAGTAGTAGTATTGGCACTCGCGGGAATATCTACCGCTGGGCCTACATCGCCGGCTGTTGAGTCTGGGGGCACGCCCACATCAGGAAGTGTGGACTGGCTAGTGTCTGCCATAAAGGCGAGGACAGCTGTCTGGACATTGTGGGCCTCGGTGTTGGCTGCCTGAACGGTGCCTGTCCCCATAAATTTACCTACATTGGGCACGATTACCGCCGCGAGGACACCGAGAATGGCGACTACGACCAGGAGTTCAATTAAGGTAAAACCCCTCTCGCCATAGTGGAACTGCTTCAAAATCCTTTTCATGGTTTACCTCCTTTCCTCTTTATTTGTACGTAGTATCAACGGCTTTATACTTATTTAACTACGACAATATATAACAATTTAGTCCATATACGCCTCAGCATCAATAGTCCATGAGGAGCTTTTTATATAGGTAAATAGTTCTATAGAACGCCGGGGGAATGCTCGTCTTCGGTTGAAAACTATTCGGCGGGTAATCTTATAGGATAGGGGAGTACCTGCTTCACATCAAACGACTCACCAGAATCAAAATCTGAGCGTTTTTTCGAGGTGGCGAAGGGTATTTTTTAAGAGGGGCGTAAGCCCCTCTTTTGCCTTAAGTAGCCAAGTATCTTTATATCAACGGTCGTAGATATTTTTGTATAAACCCCTTGACAATAATAATATTTTAGTGGTATTGTACAAACACTGGGATACTGGCATGAATAACGAGGCTAGGGAATCAACACATATTAAGATGAAGCCGAGCATTGTGCGTAAGGCTCACCAAAAAGCTAAAGAGGAGGGGAAAACGCTTGGCAGGTGGCTTGAGGATGCCATAGAGGAGAGGATCGAGAGAGAAGAAAAGAAGGTTAAATAGGAAAAGACCTGCGGGGGCAGGTCTTTCTGGGGTAATTAGGTAATGATGCTATACAACTATTGTTATTTTAAAGCAGTCCTCAAGATAAATCAAGCAAAAGGGCTCAGAGACACCGAGTACGGGTGTAGCTTTGAGCCCTTTGTTTTTGTGGTTATGAAACTGAAAACAAGGAGGGAATATTAAGGCAATGACAGCAGGAGGAATACTTATTATTGGGGGTGAGCCCTCCTTGAGAAAGGAGCTTACATCAGCTTTAGACGAAGCTGACTTTTCTGTCGCCGCGGTGCCTGACTTTCCTGAAGCCCTGCGCAAATTAACTGATTTTAAGCCTGACCTGATTATCATGGATGAGGTATTGCCAGGCGGCGATGGATGGACGGCTTGCTGCCGATTACGCAATAATCTTGGCGTTCCTGTCATCTTGGTCGGTGAAAACCCCGGTGCTGAGGTGTGGTGGAGGGTGATGGAAGTCGATGCTGACCTTTACCTGGTAAAACCGCTCAGATACTGGGAATTGGTAGCCAGACTGAAAGCTATACTTCGACGCTGCGGAAGACAGAAGGCAGGGGCGAGTGAGAACAGAGGCATCGCCTGAGTTGGGCAAAATTCTCAAGCAGCGAAGAGTCATGATACCGATGACTTTAACGGAGCTCTCCAGTGCCACGGGCGTATCTGGATCACACCTAGGGCGCATAGAAAGGGGGGAGCGTTCACCCTCAGGCTACATTGTGCGCAAGATAGCCAAACCTCTGGGCTTTGAGGAAGACGAGCTGCTAATATTGGCCGGCTTCAAATCTCTGAAGCCTGTGGAGAAGGTCGAGGCCATCAGCGGTAAAGTGGACCCTTACGCGGCTAAACTTTTATCGCAGGAGCCAGTGGAGATACAGCGCGCCGTCGTCGCAATGCTAACTTTTATCAAGAGCGTCGCCGTCGCCAAGAGCATCCGGAGCGGCTATAACATTGGCTTT
>DATKVW010000109.1:0-6678 GCA_035529875.1 Dehalococcoidales bacterium
AACCAAGCTCCCATCTCTAACACCTCCTCATGTTAGGTCTCAGCACAATAAAATGTGCCAGCACGACGCTGATTAAGATTTCAGCGCCGGTATAGGGATAATCCTATTAGCTTGTGAGTAATGCTCTAAGAGCCGAGCTCATCTTGACCCAGAGACCGATTGGTCTCAGCTCGTCACTACCTGTCCTGTAATATTTGACCCTAACCAGGGCCGTCTCCTTAGGGAAGACGAGCAACGGCTGCTTCAGCTCGCAGATGGCATCACCTACGAATGGGTTGGCCAGCTCAAAGTCAAGGTTCTGGATATTGTAAGCCTGTGCGATGTAGGTAATCTGGATGGCATCTACACAAAGCTGAGGTGCCGGGTTGGCAAAACCGAGTAGGGCAAGGCCCTCCTCATCGGCCATTGCGAGCTCTGTGCCGGCTGCCACACCAGCCACATCACTTTCAATGAAATTGGTTGGGCCGGCAGCTGCCATAGCAACGGTAATGTTCCTTATCCAGCTTGTCCTATAGGTAGGGACAATTGGGAAGATATCCGCGTCCTGGAACTGCTCAGCCCTGAGCATAATGGCATCTAGCTGTCTGCCTGAGCCAACCGCGCCCTTGAAGCCCGAGGCACTCTCAACATTGACTGCTCTGATAAGGTCTACCATCTTGGTTGCGTTCTTGGCATAGAGGCTTTGGACATACGTATTCTGGAGATTCAGGGCGATATCAAGCTCATTGGCGAAGGTCTTGATGTCAAAGTAGTCAATCTCTGCCAGCTTATGTTCTTTTTCCTCTCCGCTGGCGGTGATGGTCACTGCCATCTGCTCCTGAATGCGCCCGGTGTCCTTGTAAAGGCCTGCGGCCTTTAGTGCTTCTACTACTGATGTCTGCATTACAATCCCCTCCTTGTTGTTACTTCAGGAAGTACTCCAACGGCTGGTGAGGGAATAACCTCCCTCCTAGTAACGGCTTGTGGAGCAATCGGGGTTATCTCAGCCCCGGTGACATATCGCCGCCTACCAAGCTCTCCACCTGGAAGCTCGGGGAATCCTGGTATTGCGGGCGGTGCCGGCAGGGCGGGAATCTCCATTGGGAAGTCGGGGACTGCTGGAATCATGCCTGCGGTATCTATCAGCATCGTGGAGATTGTTGGGGCTCCGGCGGGCAGCTTGGCTTCTATAGCCGCTGGATACTTGGCTGCATCGATTAAAAGGCCCTTGATATTCTTAGCCATAATTTCTCCTTACCTCCTCTAAATTACCTCCTTAAAGTACTCTCTCGATTTGGCTCTTGACCCCTTCGAAGGTATCCATGATACCCCTGCCGATGCCGTCAATCATGCCAAGCCCCGCCTTGGCTGTCTGGCCTACTGCCTTTACTGCAGCATCGGCTATCACTGATGGGTCATCAGGCAGCCGGGCCTTGAGATCGTCCATGTTAGACTTGACCTCGGTGGCAAAGGTCTCAGCTACACTGGCTATATTCTTGGCCACCCTGGCCGGGCCTTCAGCCACCTCAATCACTCCATCGGCCACGCTGTCAACTAGAGTTTTTGGATCTGGCAACTTTTGCATGATTAACCTCCTCAGTTTGTTTGGGAGAACCCGGGCTAAAAAGAAAGCCGGGAAGCGAACTCTTTAGCAAGTTCGGGTTCTCCCGGCTTTTTGGCAACCCTGCTGGGAAGCGATTACCGACTAAAAGAACGGGGGGCGTACCCCAAACTTCTAGTTCAAGGTAATCGCCCCCCGTTTTTAATGCCTACTAATTTTAGGCATGACTTTTTGTTTTGTCAAGTTCTACTCTATATGCCACACCTCCTCTTTATTATTTACTCCGAATTTTGCTTTGTCAAGCCACCGGCATCAAAAGTGGCGGCGGAGGAATAAGTCTAAAAGGCAAGGCCAATTGAGGCCTGGCTCTTATCGAGGCGCCTCCATCTCCTATTAGTATAGCGTTATCATGATTAAATTCCAAGCAAGCCTTTACCAGCTCGTCTTCCTCAACCTCGGCGTTTCTTGAGTAGCCCTCAAGCTCTATATCGAGAGCCTCCCTGGCTGTCTTGCCATCGAGTAGGGCATTCAGCCCGTCAATGACTGGCATTAAACACCTGCCGGCAAACTCCTTATCTGCCCATGGCGTTGAAGCCAGGTCGGAGTCCATAACCCAGACATAGTCATCCGTATATCCGATAGCACAGGCAGCTCCATTTGCTACCAAATCGGGGCAGAGTTCTACCCCACACTGGCAAGAGAGCAGTTTTATTACCTTACCCTCAACCTCCCTGGGGCCATATTTTCCAACCTCGAGGATTATTGCCTCATTCTGCCCGGTGAAAACGTCAACATCTCCATGGCCAGCCCCAATGATAATATCGGCCTGGGGAGCTGCCAGCTTGAATGGCAGCCGGCGGACCAGAACGCCCAGTAACTGGATCGGCTCGACCCTTGGCACAATGTATCTCAAGAGGAAGCCAGAGGCTGATCGGGTAGGCAAATCAAAATCGCTCATAGCTAATACTGTGGGCACTAGCTTTTCTCCTTGGTCACAACCCGTTTCATTAAGTCATAAAACTCTGGATTTTTGGCCAGCTCATCAGGGATTTTGTCCACGGGGACAGCGTGTGGATAGGTCTTCTTGTAGCCAAGTGAAACCAGCTCGGGCTTTGAACTCTTCCCTTTGGCCAGCTTGACTACCCGGTACTTTTCGAAGGCCTGGGCAGCCTCAGCCCGTGCCTCGGGCGTGGCCGGCTTCTTAAGTGCCGCCTTTAATTGTTCCCACTCTTCGTTAGGCATACTATCCTCCTATATTAAAGAGTTGAACAGCGAATAAGAAAGCCCACTGATATGGACCTTCCGGGTCATAATACGGAAGTTTATCCCATGTAATTCTTATGCCGCTAACTAGATGTTGAGGAAATACTACCTCTCCCCAGCGACCTTCTAGCTCGTCATCACCAATTATATATAAGTTGCCTGAGTGAACATTATGCCAGGCGTTATCATAGTAAACGTCAATTAAAACGTCAGCAGGTGAAACACGGCAGCCCGTTTGGTCCATCGGGCACTCCATTGAACTTATCCTGAGCCTGTCACTAATTATTGTAGGAAATCCGAACTCTATCGGATGTGATAAGTAGTAAGAGTATTTCGATGAAGCTCCTCCAATATAGCCGGTGACAGGTTGTCCTAACATAGCTGCTTCTTCATTACTCCAGGCGTTATCAGGGTCATTATAACTTATTGGGTTGTTCCACCCCGATGCTACGGAAGCAACAAGGGAAAGGGAAAGCTCATCTATTACCTGTTCTTCGACAATAAGCGTTGCCTCAACGGTGTAGACTCCTGTCTGCGTTACGGAAAATGGTGAGAATACAATATAGGCCCATGTTTGCTCTGGGTCACCCGATATAAATCTCCTAACCTCACCAAGTTCATGTTTTGTTCCATCGGGGTGGGTAACCGACATAGCTATAGACCATGGTGGTAGCGCTGTCCCGGATATATTTTGTAGATACTGCCACAGTTTTACCTGCTCCCCCACATAGATTAGACTGCCTGAGACAAGGGTTATCGGGAGTATCGCTCCCTCTTCAGGATACGTTTCAATAGCAGTTTGTTCCAAGCTATATGCCGGAATGGCGATAACCACATCCTCGATCGCTTTATAGGCGCCGATGAGCATTCCTTGGGCAGTAACATCAAGATACACCGGGTAGGTTCCCGGGGCGGGCATGGTAATAGGGAGGCTAATGTCCTGCTTGATACCGGTAGAGTTAAAGGATTTTACTCCAGATGTAGCTACCTTGGCGCCAAGGTAAAGTTCAGCACTACAAGCAAGCCCTGCCGGCTTTACTGTTATCGGCGCAACGGCTATTTTCACTTCACTCGGCGAAAACTGTGGCATTTAGTTCCTCCAGCAAAGAACCTATCGCGAATTTCATTCCCATATTATTTCGTCGACGCTTCCACTTGGGATTATCACATCTTCAGTTGCCTGGTACGCTAGTATCCGGTAGCCGTTGGCGAAGACATCTAGGAAGACTTTGTAGGCAACACCGCCCGTAGTAGGCATGGTAACCGGCAGACTTACTGACTGCGAGGCCCCAGTAGAGGCAAATGATTTTTTGCCAGATGTAGCCACTTTGGTGGTGTCGTTTGGGCCAAGGAACAGTTCAGCCTGGCAGCTCAGACCCGACGGACTTACTGTTATGGGGGCTACGGCCGTGCGCGATACTCCTGGTGCCATCACCGGGTCCAGCATATCGACGGCTATCCGCTCTAGACCTTTCCCTTCGGTTTTTTCGAACTCCATAATAAAACCTCCTTTACTCCCACTCTATCGGCAGGGGGATTCTTTCCCCCGGATGTTCAGTTTGAACATGAGACACTAATGTCTCGTAACTGTCGAAGACTGCCGGGCAGTAAGGGCACAGATATTCTCCCGGGGGGGGCTTCTCCGCCTCATACCACGGCCAGAAAATGTTGAAAAACCTTGGCAGTGGAGGTCCCTTGGCGGGCTCCATCGGTAACCAGTTTTGAAACTCAAAATCGCTCACGGTAACCTCCTTCACCCCCTGCATTTACCATCCATACAAGACATTCTTTCCGATATCATACACGTAATTCACGCCATCCTTAACTGTTAGAAGTGAAGTTGGGCCGTATTTTACTGCTGGTGCAACCCCTCCAGGGTCTAACCAGACGCTAAACTTACCTGTTAGTGGGATATCCTCACCATCCGGCCCTCGCATTACTGCGAACTTTCCAGGAGTTGTCCATGAGCTGTAGTAGCTGTAACCTTCTACCTCCCACTCACCTATCCACTGGACATATTCTATGGGTGAGTAGGCTGGCGTGACCCCAAAGGTTCCCCTTCCGGCTACTATCTCCTTGAACACAGCCATTATCTTTTTGTTCTCATTCATAGTCAACGTAATAATCTGTGCTGTAGGAAGCCCGAGCACCCCAGCCCAGTATTCAAACTCATATCCTGAATAAGGGTGGGCGGTTAAAGTTACCACCTCGCCTGGTGAGTAGTCAGCCTTACTTGGTGATATCGTGACATAGCCAGCCCCGGACGGCGTAATGCTGACCTCTAAGGTGTATTGTGCCGGTGGGGCTACTGTGCTCACGACTATGTTTGCCACCTCCTCCACCATCTCCCAGGCTACTATCTCTGGGCCAGCTTCAACGACTATGTTTGCCACCTCCTCCACCATCAACCAGGCACTTACCTCTGGACCAGCTTCAACGACTATGTTTGCCACCTCCTCCACCATCACCCAAAGCACTTCCTCAGGCGAGACTTCACCGGATACTATAAAGGTTGTCTCGTGGGTAGCTACTGGTGGGAAAGGGGGCAGGGTTATCTCATTAAGAGGCATTGTTGGACCAGCATAAAGCCTTGTTGTTAGCTTGAACACCCCCTCACGGGTGAACCCCTCTTTGAAGGTTATCTCAAAGTCAGCACCTAAAACCATAGCCATTTCCCTGACCTGGGGGGCACCAATTATGGGGATTATCTCTTCCCACCATGCCTCGGGATACTCAACAGTAACGATAACCCAAACTGGAGCGATAAAGGGGATTTTGAACAGTTCTACTTTACCCCTGACAAGGAAGAGCTCATTCATTCGGGGTGTATCAGGGATGTGGGTAATATCTTTCAGGGTGAAGAGTAAACCTTCCAGCTCCCCAAGTTCTGGCATATCAGTCTCCTTTAGGCACTCCTTTAGGCTTGATTTCAAACATTCACCTATCCGCTTCTGGTGGCGGCACATTGGTATAGGCTCTATTCGCCCAGAATCTTACCCTGCCAACATTGAAATCTCGGTCTGGCATCTTAGGCATGTTAAAAGCGAACTCTCGGTCACCTGCACTAAAGGCATGCAGAGCAGCGTCTCCCGCATGAAGTTCACCGTAAATGGTTACCGCTGTCGCCCATTGGCCAACCTCAGGCCAGCTGGCGATAGTTTTGACGTGAAGTTCCCAGGATGCCCCCACGGGAACCACTACTTTTCGTGGGGCAGCATCACCAGCACGCCAGATGGTTTCATGCGCACCATTGAACTGTGCCCATATTTCCTCTATTCTCCCTGTGAATGGCATAATTTCACCTCCTTTAATACGCTGGCGCGGATAGGGGGGCCAGCCTCCCCCAGTTTAGTCTCAGGCAGGGGCTTTGTTATAAAATCACGCCGTCTCTAAATAGTAACCCGGGCCTTATCCGTCATAATTTCCAACGGCACTAACCCTAACCTAATTTCTACTACAGCGGGGGCAGCAGTGTCAAGCGTCAGCCTCCAGTCATCGGTGCTGAACGGGCCGATATGGTCGGTCCGCTCAATGTAGTCGGTGAGGGAGTCATAAGAAGCCTTGACGTATATTCCGTAGAGGAGAGGAAGAGGCATCCCGTTTCTTACCGCAAAGAGCAGGTGCTTCTTGCCATTGGCCAACTCAGTGCTGAAATCACCACAGAATCGGAGAATGGGCTGAGGTGGCCTGGAGAGATACTCCGATATCTTCTCACCAAGGCCTTTGGGTCTATCAACCTCCCGTAATAAAAGCATGCTAGAATTCCTTGTAAATACACTCTAATTTCCGGCTTTTTTCAAGCATATCCGGTGTTGGATAGACAGCTTGCGGGATAAGCTCAACACCCATGTCTTTCCATACCAGAGTTACAAAGC
>DATKVW010000110.1:0-11775 GCA_035529875.1 Dehalococcoidales bacterium
AGGGTGATGAGATGAGCTGGAGTGTGTTCAGGTTGTCTGCCCTGCTTGCGGACAGTAAGTTGAAGCTGTAGTTTAGGGCGGTAATGTTAAAGAAACAAGGAGGCATATGATGTACACTTATACAGTTGGTTATGACGATGAAGAGGTTTATGTAAAAAAAGGGCACGTAATAGGAGGCAACGCCATCGGGATTCTTATAGCATCTGGTGATTGGCTTCCCCTGGTTCCAGGCAACGTAGGCAATGCTACTACCTTTAGTTTCCCGGTGTATTACAAATACGTAGAGGGGGATGTCAACCAGTCAGTAACAGCTGAGCCTGATCCCATCTTTCTACAAAAGTTCATCAAGGCAGCGAAGGAGTTAGAAACAGAGGGTTGCCGGGCAATTACAAGTTGCTGTGGTTATTTCGCCAACTATTTGCCTGAGATTACTGCGGCAGTGAATATCCCTGCTTTTCTCTCCAGCCTTATGCAGATACCAATCATAAGCCGTGCAATCAAGCCTAGTCAGAAGGTGGGTATTATTTGTGCTAGTGGTCGTATTTTATCATCGGCTCCTGTGCTTAAGAACTGTGGTGTTGACGATTTGTCTCGCGTTGTTATTACTGGTGCCGAGGGCTTGCCTCAGATGCAGAATGTGCTTCGGAATACAGGGCATCTCAACAATGCAAAGTTCGCGGAGGAACTGGCTGGCCTTGCCAAGCAGACTGTTAATGAGAACCCGGATATTGGTGCAATCCTCATTGAGTGTACCGAGATGGCGCCTTATGCATGTGCTATTCAAAAAGCAGTTAGGCTGCCCATCTTTGACTTTACTACCATGGTAAATTGGGTCTACAATGCTGTAGTCCGGCGTCCTTTTGCTGGTTATGTATAAGGAGTGTGGCTAAGATTGGAGTTTTGAACCTAGTTCAAAGAGGCTAAATGTAGCTTATATCAACAAACAAGAGAACAAATAATTACTTGAGAAGGAGGCTCGATGGAGACTGAGATTTTAGAGAATCTGAAGAAGGCGGTGGTGGCATATGACTGTGAAGGGGCAGCAAGTTGGGCCAGGAAAGCAGTGGAGGAAAAGGTAGACCCTGTCAAGGCATTGGGTGCATTGACAGAGGCTATCAGGCAGGTTGGGGATGGCTATGAGAAGGAGGAGCTTTGGCTTCCCGACCTTGTTGGGGCAGCAGAGTCCATGCAAAGTGCTACCCCCATTCTGAATGAAGCGATTAAGAGAGCAGGAGGGAAAAAGCAGAGCTTAGGTACTGTTGTGGCTGGCGCTGTTTTTGGGGATATCCATAGCATAGGAATAACCATGGTATCTACTTTGCTCACCGCTGCAGGCTTTGAAGTGCATATGTTGGGTGTAAACATTTCGGCTGAGCAGTTCACAGAAGCGATAAGAGAGTATGAAGCGGACATCCTGGCGATGTCTGCCCTCTTGACCATGACCGCCCCGGAACAAAAGAGGGTAATTGATTTCTTGAAGAAAGAGGGTATCAGGGACAAAGTAAAGATCATGGTGGGCGGGGGTTCGATAAATGCTGATTTTGCCAAGGCTATCGGGGCCGATGGATATGACCCCACCGCACCTGGTGCAGTGAGCCTAGCCAGAAAGCTAACCGGTAAAGGAGGATAAAATGTTAAAAGGCTTCACACGCAGATTTAAAGCATTGGAAGTAGTGACCGAGGAAGAGTTGGATGCTATCCATAGAGGCGCACTGGATGTCCTTGAGACCACAGGGGTTAGGGTAGAACACGACAGAGCTTTGAAGCTATTTGCTAAAAACGACTGCCAGGTTGACTTTGAAGAGAAGAGAGTGAGGATACCACCCTGGTTGGTTGAGGATTGCCTCAGGAAATGTCCCAGTAGCTATCTAGCCAAGGCAAGAGACCCGAAATATGATTTGAGGATTGGTGGGAATACCTTCTATTTCCTGCAGGGAATGGGTATGAGGTACGTTGACCTGGATACCTGGGAGACCAGGCCAGCGACGATAAAAGAACATAGAGAGGCTATGATAGTTGCGGATGCACTGGAGAACATGCATTTTGCTGGTGCTTACGAGTTTTATATGGATAGGGCAGGTATTCCTTCGTGTATGGTGATGCTGGAGAACCTTGCTAGTGGGCTAAGATATTCAGGTAAGGCAGAACACATGGGCTACTCGCTTGACTGTGAGAAATTTGCCATAAAGATGGCAAAGGAACTGGGAATAAATCTTCAGGGAGAATTGGGTATGGCAACTCCCCTGACGT
The DNA here is from genome assembly GCA_035529875.1 of Dehalococcoidales bacterium. Lineage (GTDB taxonomy): Bacteria > Chloroflexota > Dehalococcoidia > Dehalococcoidales > DATKVW01 > DATKVW01. The sequence continues at coordinate 2,251 of DATKVW010000110.1, forward strand.
TTTACAAGGAAGTGGTTGACGCTACCTTTTCATTTGCTGAGGCTGGCTTTCCTCTTTCGCCCGCCACTGTTTTTACCCTTGGGGCGGAAGGGCCAGCTACTCTTGCTGCAGCGACAGTCCTAGCAGATGCCGGAATGATGGCTCATATAGTGATGGGGCAGCTTATAAAGCCGGGGATTGGTATATCGATTCAGCATGGTATAAAGCCAATGGATATGAAAAGAGGAACTCCTCGTTATGGTGCCGTATCAAAAGGCCTTACCACTGTAATGGTTAATCAGCTTCTCCGAAGGTATGCCATCCCGTCATTCAGTACCGCCGGATTTACGAGCAACTCGAAGAAGATAGACTTCCAGTGTGGCTTCGAGAAGGCAACAGGCACTTTAGTTTCTGCTCTATCCGGAGGTAATATGCATGTCTTTCACGGTGGTTCAGCTGTTGAGCTGTTCTACAGTCCTATCCTGTCCATACTAGACGATGATATAGCCGGCTGGATAGGGCACTTCCTTGAAGGAGTGGTAGTCAACGATGAAAGGCTGGCCATAAACCTGATAAATGAGGTGGGGCCAATTCCGGGACACTACTTAAATAGGGAGCATACCAGAAAATGGTGGAAGGAAGAGCAGTTTATACCGAAGGCTACTGACAGAGAGGTATACCCGGTATGGATAAAGACGGGCAAGAAAGATGCCATTGACCATGCAAAAGAGAGGATGGAGGAAATACTGGCTACGCATAAGCCGAAGCCTTTGACCTCTGGTGAAGAGCAGATCATCGAGGATGTGTTGAAGGAGGCCAGGGAATACTACCGAAAGAAGGGGTTGATAACGGATGAGGAATGGGCGGTTTACATGAAAACTCTGGAGTCCAATTAAATAATTGTTACAAGAGGAATGAGTATGCCCCTTTATGAGTATAATTGCCAGGGATGCCGACAGAGGGTTGCTATCCGGAGAAGTTTCTCTGATACTTCTTCTCCATGCTGCCCTCTGTGCGGTGGTGAAAATCTGACCCGCTTGATGTCGAAGGTATCTATTGTTAAATCAGGCAAGGACCGCGTCAGAGACGTGTCATGGATAGATAAAGATCTGGCTAACCGGTTTAAGTTGTAAAGGAACCAGGAGTGGATTATCAGTCCACTTTATGAAAGAGAAAACATAGCCTAATAAATAAAGGAGGGCATTTAAGTGCCAAAGATAGTAAATTCTTGGAATGAGTGGGACCCGTTGAAGCATGTGATTGTAGGCAGGCCAGAGGGGACGAATATCCCTGCTCCGGAGCCAGCCTGGCAGTTTGACCTGCCGGGAGGCGGCTACCCACTGGGGTCGTATGGGCCCTTTCCACAGGAGATGATAGATGCTGCCAACGAGCAGATGGATTATTTCGTGAAGCAGCTTGAGAAACGGGGAGTGAAGGTGGACCGGGCAGTGATTCATCCCTGTATGTTTAATAAACCGGTTTCGACACCGGATTGGACACAGTTGAACTGCTATGGGGTCAATAACATGCGGGATGTGTTTCTGTGTCATGGCAAATACATCATTGAGGCTGCGAGCTCCATGCGCTCGCGGTGGTATGAGTATCTGAACCTGCGTCCGCTCTTTGAGCAGTACTTCAAAGAAGACCCTGAGCTTGTTTGGTTTACCGCTCCCAAGCCGCGGTTGACAGACGAGTCCTTCGTCAAGAACTATTACTACTACTTCGACCACGTATGGACGTTTGAAGAAAAGAAGAAACGGCTGTACAATTGGGAATTCCAGTTGACCGAGAAGGAGCCGCTGTGGGATGCTGCCGATGCCCTGCGTTGCGGCAGAGACATCTTCCACCAGTGCTCATCCGTGACCAACAAGAGAGGCATGGACTGGTTGAAGCGGATGTTCGCTGAGTTTGGTATCCGGGTTCACCCTGTAGGATTTAGCGCCCCTGACGACCCCAATAAGCCAGAGAGGAGTGTGCATCCACGGCACATTGATGATACCATGGTGGCACTGCGGCCGGGATTGATGATATATAATCCAGACCGCCCACCGCACAATCCAGAGCTATGGGAGTTGTTCAAGAGAAATGACTGGGAGATGATTCCTGCAGTAGAACCGGTCTATGTGCACAATCAGAAGGTTGCTCTGGTAGGTGTGCGGCAGGGTACTTCGTGGATATCGATGAATACCTTCTCCATTGACCCCAAAACAATCTGCGTGGAAGCGCATGAGACAACATATTGTGAGCAGCTGGATAAGCTCGGCTTTGAGGTGCTCCCGATTCCTTATGAACAGGTGATCCCGTTTGGTGGGTGCCTGCACTGCACCACACTGGATATCTATCGAGAGGGGAAATTGGAAGATTACTTCCCGAAACAGATTGACGGTTATTAATGACCTGTTGCGAGGAAACACCGTTAGTCTGCCAGGGGTGAGTAGCTTGGTTACGGGCAAAGTCAATGCCACCCTAAGGGCAATGAGCAGGCGAGAAAAGGGGATATAAAAGTAAGCGGTTATGATTGATTTAAGCGAGATTGCAGAGAGTATAATTGAGCAAAATGTTACCAAGACTGATAAGTTAACCAAGGCAGCGGTTGATACAGGCATATCAGCTAACGAGATACTAGATAAGGGCTTGATGGCAGCGATGCAAGTGGTTGGCGAGCAGTTTGAGAAGGGGGAGATTTTTCTGCCCGAACTCTTAATGTCAGGAGAGGCAGCAGGAGCAGTGTTAAAGTGGTTGAGACCATTGCTAACCAGACGAGAAGATAAGCTAAACAGAAAAGCAGCAATAGGGACGGTTCAAGGCGATATTCATGACATAGGGAAGAGCATTGTCATTATGATGCTAGAAGGGAACGGGTGGGAGGTTACTGACCTGGGTATTGATGTAGCCCCGGAGGATTTTTGCTCGGCAGTAAGAGAAGGTGACTTCCAGATTCTTGGAATGTCATCCTTACTGACTACGACTTTGCCTAATGCAGGCAAGACAATTGAGGCCTTAAAAGCGGCTGGACTTAGAGATAAGGTAAAGATAATGGTCGGTGGTGCGCCCGTAACCAAGGAGTGGGCAGATAAGATTGGGGCTGATGCTTATGCCGCTGATGGGGCTGTGGCTGTTAAAGTAGCTGTAGCCCTTATAGGGAAGCCTTAGTTAGAGGACGAGATAATATGCTTACAGGACTGGAAAGACTGCTCAAGACAATCAAACTCCAGGAGCCGGACGTAGTCCCGCACTTTGAAGACATAATTGATAAAAAGGTAAGGGACGCTATACTGCCTGGCAGCTCTTTTGAGAACTTTATCGAGTTCATGGACATGGACGGGGTATGCTTTTACGATAGAGAATCAGCCTGGAAGTATGAGGCATTGGACAGGGGCAAGGGTATTTACCGAGACCAATGGGGAGGAATTGTCCGCTTTACACAGGAAGTGGATTGCCATCCCATAACGCCAGCAATCAAATCGGAGAGTGACCTTGATGGCTATGTGCCTCCTGACCCAGACCTGGACTGGCGATATGAAAGACTAAAGCAGCTTGTGAAGAGGTTCAAAGGCAAAAGAGCTATCATTATTGAGGTTAGTGACTCTCTCAGAGTAGCCGGAGACTTTCTACTTGGAGATGTAGCATACTTTAAGGCTATGATAACTAACCCTGGTCTTGTAGACCGTGTAAATGAAATCGTTGATAACTACCAGCTAAAGTACATAGAGAATTGTTTAGATGTGGGTGCTGACATAGTCTTCAGTTGCGGAGATTGGGCAATGACAAAAGGCCCGATGGTATCTCCTAAATTTATAAAAAGGTTTGTTGCACCTTCATTCCAAAAGATTGCTAAGTATGCCCACGACCGAGGTGTGCCCTGTCTTAAGCACACTGATGGAAATATTTGGTCTATCTTTGATACAATCATTGATTCTGGTGCAGATGGCATTCACCCAATAGACCCGGTGGCGGGAATGGATATAGGTGAAGCAAAAAATAGATTTGGCAGTAAGATTTGCCTGATGGGAAATGTTAACGGTGCTACTACTTTGGTTACAGGAACTACCGAGGAAGTAAGAGAAGAAACGAAGGAGGTCATAAGAAAAGCTGGCAAGGGAGGAGGACTTATCTGCATGTCCAGTAGTAGTATTCACTCTGGAGTGAAACCGGAGAATTATGTAGCAATGGTTAAGGCTATCAGAGACTATGGTAAGTATCCTCTACCATAATTGTTCGGCGAAAGAAAAGCTTCGGAAGGAGAGTCAAAGAATTGTTATGATTTTCCCCCAGCTTGCCCTGTGGCTCCCAACTACCATGATGGGAAAGTGAGTAAGGAGTTTTGTGCTGATGGGGAAAAAGGTAAATAAGATAATCTGTAGGTGTGAGGAGATCAGTGAACAAGAGATAAGGGATGCTATTAGGGAATTTAATCTTGAAACATGTGATGAGGTTAAAAGATTAACACGTGGTGGAATGGGTTTATGTCAGGGCAGAACATGTGAGCCTCTAATAGAAAGAATAATAGCCGAAGAGACAAATATAAAGGTAAGTGAGATATTGCCCTTTAGCAAACGTCCTCCTGCACGGCCAATTAAGATAGGATTTTTGACTGAAGGTGAGGTAGGTGAAGGTTGAATAGAATAGCGGATGTAGTGGTCATAGGAGGAGGTGTTATAGGATGTTCAGTAGCCTACTACTTAGCAAAGAAAGGGGCCAAGGTAACAGTAATAGAAAAAAAGGGAGGATTATGCCTTGGCGCTTCTGGGTCTAATCAGGGTGGATGTATTTTGACGTTTGAGCCACCTTTCCGTGAACTTGCGCGGGAAAGTGTCAAGTTGCATGAAAACCTATCTAGCGAAATAGGATATGATACTGAATATAGGAAGATGCCGGATTTACTATGTAGTGTTGATGAACAGCGGTATCCTGATATGGAAAAACAAGTCCAAGATCTACGCAGAAGTGGAGTGAATGCCCGACTACTAGAAGGAGATGAGATCCGGGAACTAGAACCTACTTTAGGAAAGGATATAGTTAGTGGAATAGAGGTACCGGATCAAGCTGAAATCAATCCGTTTAAGTTAACTTATGGGTTGGCACGCGCTGCAGGTAAACTGGGAACAGAATTTCTTCTTTCTACCGAAGTAAAAAAAATAGAAACGGACAAAGGTAAGATTGCCTCTGTTGTTACAGATAGGGGAGAGATAAAAACTAACTTCGTTGTTAATGCTGCGGGGGCATGGTCTCCCGAAATTGGGAAAATGGTCGGCATTACTATACCTATCCGCCCACAAAGGGGACAGATTGCAGTGACGGAACCAGCTCCATATGGGAGGTGGAGGATTATAGAAGATACAGATTATCCCCCTGCAGCCTTTAATAAAGAGGAAGCAGTAGAAATATCTAAAGAGCCAAGAGTAAAATTTAGAGTCGCAGGAACTTTGCTACAAGAAAGTAGCGGGAATTGGCTTATAGGGAGTAGCTATGATTTTGCTGGTTATAATAATGCGGTAACTATGCAAATAATACGATGTCTAGTGAGAAGGGCTATTGAATTTATGCCTAAACTTAAGGGTGTCAATTGTATTAGAGCATGGGCTGGGTTAAGGCCATTATGTTATGTAGATGGTCTCCCCATTTTAAGTAAAGTGGATAATCCTTCGGGCTTTATTATAGCTACAGGGCACGGTGCGGATGGAGTTGCACTTGCTCCGATAACAGGGAAATTGATATCAGAGCTAATAATAGAAAAAAGAACTTCGATACCAATTAAAGCCTTTGCCTTTTCAAGGTTTCGAAGTATAAAAGCTGAGTAAAGATAAGGGTGAATTGACTAGATTTCTCGCTAGATTTTTATCGTATAAAAAGGCTAAAATTTGTAGAGCGGGAGTGCCAATTCTCACTTCTTCTACTATTAAAGAAGTAAAGGGTAATATGGAAGTGGAAGAAGTCGTTATTGTCAAGTTAGATAGCTCATGGAAACCTATCAAAGGCTCAGAAAGAACTTTAGTTGCTGATACCGTTTGTATTGCTATTGGGCTTCACCCATCAGTCGCATTAGCACAAATGGCTGGATGTGCTTTAACATTTTCTTCCGCATTAGGTGGGCATTTACCTATTCATGACAAGAACATGGAAACTACAATTGAAGGAATCTACGTTGCTGGAGATAGTGCTGGAGTTGAGGAAGCAAGCATAGCTCTGGAAGAAGGAAGATTGGCGGGGATAGATATGGTGCAGAAACTTGGCTATCTAAGCCAAGATAGAGCTACTAGAAAAAAGAGGGAGATAAGAAGAGGTCTTTCCACTCTGCGGGGGATGTGAAAGCTCCTAACTCAGTGGTTGGAGCAAGGACAGCCCGGTATGTGGCGATGAGGACCGGGTCTACCCTCATCAAGAGTTGAAATGGGAAATCCCGGCTTAATAGCTAGTATACATTCACAGAGAGGAGGATTCCAGTGAAATGAAGGCCATTCCTTCTGTTTGCTGTCATGACTGTGGTGGAAGTTGTCCCCTTAACATCTATGTTGAAGATGGGAGAATTACCAAAATAGAGGCTCGTGATGTGGGGTTGCCAGCAATGCGTCCCTGCCTTCGCGGGCTTCTCTATCATTACCGAGTCTATGCTCCCGACCGCTTGAAGTACCCTATGAAAAGAAGTGGTGAGAGGGGTGAAGGTAAGTTTGTCAGAGTTTCCTGGGATGAAGCCCTGGATGAGATAGCAGAGCGAATCACCCACATCAGGGATACCTATGGACCAGCGGCCATCCTCAGTGTAAGCGGGTCTGGTTCTGCAGGGCGGCTCCACTCAAGTGCTGCCCTTTCCCGGTTTCTCAACATGGCCGGGGGACAGACCGGCTACTGGAACCTTAGGTCCCAGCAAGGAGGAATTTTTGCTAGCCTGGCCACTTATGGCATGATTAATGTTGGAAGCGATAGAGCTGACCTGCTCAATTCTAAAATGATCATTCTTTGGGGATGCAATCCTGCCGAATCTGTCTTTGGCACTGAGACCCGATGGTATCTGACGCAGGCTAAAGAAAAAGGGATTAAAATCATTTGTGTAGACCCTAGATTCACCAATAGTTGTGCCTCCTGGGCTTCATCATGGATTCCAATCCGCCCCGGTACCGATGCTGCCATGCTGGCAGCCATGGCTTATATTATCCTTGAGCAAGGGTTACAGAACCAACACTTCTTGGATACCTATACTGTCGGTTTTGATAAATTCAGGGATTATGTTACCGGTGTTGAGGACGGTGTGGCTAAAACTCCGGAGTGGGCGGAAGGGATTACCGGGGTACCAGCCGAAACCATAAAGACCTTGGCCTGGGAATATGCTACCACCAAGCCAGCGGCCATTATCCCCTCCCATGCCCCGGGTCGCACGGCCAGAGGGGAGCAGTACCATAGGATTGCTGCCACCTTGTCAGCAATGACCGGTAATATTGGCATTTCTGGCGGTGCTGCCGCTTGTCTAGAGGAAAGTCCCAGTGGTCCACTGCCGCGAGAAACTGAGCCCCCAAGGGAACAGCCCGACGATTACGACCTGCCGATGCCTCCCAATCCTGTAGAAAAGGACCAACCCCTCCACGAGTACGCGGTGAAAGGAATATACCGACATACAGTTGATAAGATACATTTTAGTAAGGTTTGGGATGCCATCCTGAGGGGAAAAGCGGGAGGCTACTTTAGTGACTACAAGATGCTCTACTCAGCAGGTGGAGACAGTCTTAATCAGTCATACGAGATAAATAGAGCAGTGGAGGCAATTAAGACGCTGGAGTTTGTGGTGGTTAATGACCAGTTCATGACCCCCCTGGCAAGGTTTGCCGATATCCTTCTTCCCGTTACCACTTGGTGTGAGCGTAACGATATCAGGCTTCCCGATATCTCCGGGCACTATGCCCTTTACGCTAATAAGGCAATCGAACCACTTTACGAATCAAAGAACGACCTAGACATCTTCACCGAGCTAGCCGCTAAGATGGGGATTTCTGGCTACAATGATAAAACAGAGGATGAATGGCTCAGGCTCTTCGTTGCCAAGCATGGCATCCCTGATTATGATGCCTTTAAGGCCAGCGGATTCTACAAATTGGAAACACCCGAACCTTATGTTGCTTTCCAGAATCAGATTAAGGACCCCGACCATTATCCATTCCCTACCCCATCGGGGAAGATTGAAATATTCTCCCAGCGGATAGCTGATTTCAACCGCCCGGATGTCTTGCCTCCCATTCCTAAATACGTTGAAGGCTGGGAAGGACCAACTGATCCTAAGCGCGAGCAGTATCCACTACAACTGATAACCCTGCATTCTCGGAAGAGAACCCATTCCCAGTTCCACAATATCCCTTGGTATAGACAACTGGAGCCTCATGAGGTTTGGGTCAACCCGATCGATGCCAAACCGAGGGATATCAAGGAGCATGACCAGGTTAAGGTGTTTAATGACCGAGGTGTCATTAGTATCCAGGCCAAGGTGACCGATAGAATAATGCCCGGAGTAGTCAGTATTTATCAGGGGGCGTGGTATAAGCCTGACCCTTCAGGGCTGGACCGAGGAGGATGTGTCAATGTCCTAACTCGGGGGGAGCACTCGCCTGGCGGAGCCTTTTGTAGTAACACAGCACTGGTACAGGTCGAGAAAATTTAAGGGGAGATAAAAATGCAAATCGGGTTTTACTTTGATCAATCTCGGTGTATTGGATGTTATGCTTGCGTGGCGGCTTGTCGCAGTTGGAACCAGCTAGACCAAGAAATGCCTGATCTGATACAACTTGTGCCACAGGAGCAAGGAGAGTTTCCTGATGTATCCTTATCGTATCTTTTCCTTAGTTGTTTTCATTGTATAGAACCAGCCTGTATTCCCGCCTGCCCGAATGGGCTCCTGGTGAAGCGTGCCGAGGATGGCATTGTAGTCATTACCGACCCGGAACAATGCGCAGGTTGTCAGCTTTGTGCAGAGGCCTGCCCCTATGATGCGCCTAAGGTAGTTACCACGGGCAAAGCAGGCATTGTGAAGTGTAACCTATGTTTAGACCGTCTTGGCGATGGTAAAGCCCCGGTTTGTGTAACCACCTGCCCAACTGAGGCGCTTGATGTCGGCCCAATGGAGGAACTAATCGCTAAATACGGTGAATTGAGGGAACTGGAAGGCTTTGCCGATTACCGCAAAACCAATCCCTCAATCATCTTTCGAGCTATGGATCTTGAAAAGTAGAGTCTGTATGCCATTGCCTCCCAGTTGTAATTTTAGCTGAGAGCCCTCTTAAAAATAACTATCAGAACGGAGTAATTGTGAAAATTAAAGATGTCAGGTATGAACTGTATCGTCACGAGAAGCCTCAGCACCCTGGGGAAGGACGAACTGGCTTTCCCCATGTCGAGGGGAAAGTACCTTTTCCCTTACTAAGAATTATTACCGATGACGGAGTAGAGGGCTTCGCTTCTAATGATAGAGAAGTGCCTGAGTCAACCGTTAGTGCAATTAGGCAAATGATAGTTGGTAAAGACCCTCTTGACAGAGAAAGGATTTGGCAAGATTTATGGCTCTGG
>DATKVW010000111.1:0-2992 GCA_035529875.1 Dehalococcoidales bacterium
CTATATGGCTCCCTGCCGGACCACCACCGATAACAATGACATCGTGCAATCTAATCTCTCCTTAAACGACCTTCCTTATAAGTTTGTTGAGGTAATAGAAAACTACAGGTATAATGGTGACAATAATAATAATCAGGACAGAGTTAAACCCGCTAATCCTGATGCCGACCAGTATATCTAAGGCAAGGATACTGAGTATTACTATAGCAATGGACAGACCAAAGGAAAGGGCAACTCTTTCTATGACATTTATCTGCTTACCGCGGAAAAATACCAGCGTCCAGGCGAAGCCTGGCAGAAAGAACATAAGTATGAACCCCAGAAATGCCCTGAGGATAGGCACATTTTCCAGGAAAGGGAAAACAAATCCGAAGAGCTCCCTAATCGGAGATAACCAGTCCATACTTTATGCCCTCCTTTTACCAATACTTCAACTGAAAGGTGTATAACTTTGCCTAATCACAAAATTCTCAAACCTGATTACCTGATACTAATATTCATAATGGTGTTGGCGTTTTATCTAACCTTAATCCCACACCTTGGCTACCCATACCCGCTTCACGTTGACGAATGGGTTCACCTGGCTAAGTGCAATGCAGTATTGGAGGCAGGCAGCACCACCCTCGTTGACCCCTTCCTGGGACAATCAGCCCTGGGTATCAGCTCCAATCTGGAGGCTGGTTTCCACCTGTTCTGGGGCATATTCCACCAGATTAGCGGTATCTCCTGGCTAACTATCTTCAGATATTTCCCGGGCATCATTTTCCTGATTACCGTTCTCTCCGTATATATCCTGGCTCGGAGGGAAGGATTTGGCTGGGAGGCAGCCCTCTTTACCTGTTTGATACCAACCACTATTGGCATACTGGGACCCGCCTTTATGGTACCGGTAGCTCTGGGACTGCTCTTTATCCCCCTTTCCCTGTTTATCGCCTTTAATTTCAGAACCGGCTGGTCTTACCCGGTGCTGTTTCTCTTCACCTGCCTTTTACTTACCATACATGCACCGACAGCAGTAGGTCTGGTCCTTATTCTCACCCCATACATCCTACTTAATTTGAAGGGTAACTTCAAGCATAGCCTGGGGATAACACTCGCCCTAGCCGTTCCATTCCTGGCACCCTTTCCCTGGATATTCGGCATGCTGTTGCCTACAGCAGAGAGCCTGCTCGCCCCACAACCCTTATCAACATTCGTTGACCTGCCATCGATTCTACAAACCTATGGTTACCTTCCCGTCTTGTTCTGCCTCCTCGGAACCTCCATTCTGGCAATAAGAGGTGGGAAGAAAAACTACGGCTTGATATTCGGCTTACTGGCTTTGCTGGCAATGCTGGTTACCTTTTTCACCTTCCACTACGGGGTAGAGATAATGTATCATCGGGGGCTGATGTACGCCATACTAATGATGAGCATTATTGCCGGAGCTGGTTTGATGGGGATAAGAAGCCTCCGGCTACCATCAAATGGACTAAAGACAGCGTTCCTGAGGAAAAATGTGGGTAACATCCTGTGTCTGGTTCTCATCGGGCTAACTCTGGCTTTATGCATCCCTAACCGCCAGGATACTGCTTACTATCACATGATAGATAGCGAAGACTATCAGGCATTTGTCTGGATTAGAGATAACGTTGATGAACGCTATGATAAGGCGGTACTTGACCCGTGGAAGGCAACTGCTTTCACCGCCATTACGGGCAAAAATATTTATACCAAGATACATTCCTATCCCAAAGGCACTGATATGGAAGCCTATGAATTTCTGCGCGGCGGTTGCACGGACACCGCATTCCTCAGAGAAAATGGCATTGCTATCGTTTACAGTCAATGGGAATGCCAAAATCCTGACTTAGTGGAAGTGGCAAAGGATATTTACCTGTTCAGGGGGGACTAAAGAGGGGTTAATGACACCTGTTATGTCTATTGACAAATACTCTATACTCTATTAATCTCGATTTAGTGAAATATGAAACAGACAAGCCTTTATCGGATAATGGCAGCGGTTACTTTAGCGCTAGTAGTGGCTGTCCTGTTGTGGTTTGCTTCACCGGTCACGGAATCGGCTAACGCTTACAACAACCGGGGCTTCGTCTACAATAACCAGGGTAAATATGAGAAAGCCATAGCCACACTCAATAAAGCCATCGAGATTGACCCCGGTTTAGCTGAAGCCTATAACAATCGGGGCTGGGCTTATATCGAGTTGGGGCAATATGAACAGGCAATCGCCGACTGCACCAAGGCTATTGAGCTTGACTCCGACCTTGCCTGGGCTTATAATAATCGGGCTTGGGCTTACATCGAGTTGGGACAATATGAACAGGCAATCGCTGACTGCAACAAGGCTATTGAGCTTGACCCCACTCTTACTTGGGCTTATAATAACCGAGACTGGGCTTATAGCCAATTGGAGTGATATAAACAAGACGATTGAGCCTGACCTTTAATATAGTAAGAGAAAAGAAATGAAACACAGGAACTATTTTAAAGTAGCGGCAGTTTTTTCTCTGGCATTAGCTGTTAGTGCTTTATTGTTCACCACACTGGTTGATGTCAACCCGGTGAATGCCCAAGGGGGCTATGGGGTTGCCTTAGCTGGCGGCGGTGGTGGTCATCCGGTACGCCGCCTGGAGGTCGACCTGTCTGGTACTGAGACCAAACATGTTATTAACCGCCAGGGTGAGCTGCAAGAAACAGTGGAACGTATCTCAGATGACAAGATGCTTATACTTACTCTCCCTGAGGGTACTATCGCCCTGGATGAAGAGAATGAGCCACTTAAACGGCTGGAGATAATAATGGAGGAGTACCCTCCACCACCCCCCAGGGAAGCTAACTTTATTGGGCTGGCCTATAACTTTATTGGACTGGACTATAACTTTGAGCCTTCCAGAGCCACTTTTATCCCATCTATGGCTATTACCTTCTACTATGAAGGTTCAATGTTACCGGAAGGTGTCGCTGAAGAAAAACTGATTCTAGCCTACTATAA
>DATKVW010000112.1:0-6118 GCA_035529875.1 Dehalococcoidales bacterium
GTATGAACGGGATGAGTTTCTCTATAATGTCCGCCGGCGTGGGGAGGAGGATTTGAAGTGTATCCTAGTGAGGCATGAGCGGGAAGATAAGGAGAGGGACGAAAGAAAGCAGAGGCAGGCAGCGCTAGATGTCGTGGCTGCTGAGGCCCAGAGACTCATTGAGTAGACAGTAGCCCGATACTGTGGAGGTGAAAATGGTCAAAGAGCATCAGCATAGGTGGATTGAAGAATATTACGGAGACAGGTGCCAGGGCTGTGGTCTCTTTATCCCTGATGGATGTGGCCCTTGGATGCCCGAAAATGAGGAGGAAAGGGACGCGACGGTTTACAGAAGATGTGAAACCTGCGGTGGGGAATTCTGGGATGGCGGGTGCTCATGCACCTGCGAAGATGCACAGGAGGCTTAAATGTCTAACGATACTGTGGAAAGGAGACTAAGCATGGAAAAGATTACCTTCAAAGGCAGAAGGTTTTGCCCTATTTGCCATGGTGACTATCCACCTAGCCATTGGCATTTTAAGAGGCCACAGTAAAATTATACCGTGGAGGTGAGTATGTTAAAGAGATTTCTTTGCTGGCTCCTTGGTCATAAGACAATTTATAAAGGCTATTTTGGCGAGACCGTTAAGATTGATACTGCGTTTGATAAAGACCAGGTTGTGCCGGTGCTGAAATGGGAACGGTCTAGCTTTTGTCTCCGTTGCGGGAAGCCAGTTCATACCGTGGTGAGTTGAAGGAGGCTGAAGATGCTTTGGTTTCATTGGCTTTTAATAGGCATGATGTGTGGGGGTATTTTAGCCTTTAGCCTTTTCTATCTTATGATTTATGTAGCCTTAAAAAGGAAGATAATAATTGCCCCAAAATATTCTCTCAGAGGTTAAGATGCCAAAATGGTGTGAGGAAAGAGAAATTGATGGCCACCGGATGATACTCTGCCATTCAGGAAGAAGGCCAGAGCCAAAGTGCTATGTCTGTGGCAGGCCGGCGCCATATCTATGCGACTACGTGCTAGAGTTCGGTCTGGAGAATCCAACATGTGACCGGCCATTGTGTGAGCAACACAGAATTAAAATCGGGTCGGGGATAGACTATTGCCCGGAACATGGGAAGAAACAGTTGGAGTTAGAGAAAGCGTGCCAGGGTTAGGAAGATGGTACTTCACGAAAATGACTTGACGCCAGAGACGCGGTCCAGATTGAAACTGGAGAAAGGTAAGGTGCCGCAAAAAGTAGTGGCCTTGGGGAAAATACTCCAAGCTCTAGAGGGTTTAACTACCCGTGATGCTCTTTGGGCGCTGAGAACGGCTCATTCCCATGTCAGAGGTTATAGGAAGGTTAAAACGAAGGCGGTTAGAATTAAAACGAAGGTAATTTCTTAAGACAAACGACAATATGGAGGTAGAAGCAATGGAAGTGTTCGTTCATACAAACCCTACGGGCTGCGAGACATTCGACCTTAAAGATGTAAGGGAGCTGGAGGAACAACTCGGTTCCTTTGCTGCTTGCCCCAATCTTGGACTTAAAACAGAGGTTTTCGTAGAAATTACTGGCAGCTGGGAGGAAATCCGCAAGCTCCTTTCAGAGCCATGTTTCGAGAGAATCTGGTCACAGTAAATACATACATACATACATACATACCGTGGAAAGGAGGACGATGAAAGGGAAGAAGCGGCAGAAGGCTGCCTTGGAAGTTTACGACCCAGAGAAACACCCGGAGTGGGTTTATACAGGTGATGAGAACAAAATCTTCCAAGACAAGAAATACGGGCATTGGATACTCAGACAGTTTCGATTACCGAATGGAAATACGGCTATATTTGCCAAGAGCCCGAATGGCGCACAGTAGAGGAGGAGTCAAGGAAAGATGCCACACGTTGAATTCGTCAATATAGAGGAAGCCCGAAACATAATTCTGCGAATGGCTCAAAGAATCGAGGAGCCAGATGTCCGACCATTACTCGATGAGGTCCAGGCCGAAATGAAGCAGTTTATCCATGGCATGATTCTAACAGCTATACATACCGGGTTGATTCAAGATACCCCTGAGCGTCTCGAAGAGCTAAGGTCGAAGCTCATCATGGCCTTGGATGTCGGGTTTATTTTGGGCAGAGAAGCACAGTAAACGGATACCGTGGAGGTAAATATGGAAAACGATTTTAACGAATGGAGGGTACAGTATCCGGATGGCACTCGCATCCTCTGGCATGATTATGCAATCGAAAAGGCTTGGCTGCCAGGGACTATTACTGGAACACGCTTTTGGGGTGGCGAAACCGTCCTGCTATTTAGATTAGACTCCGACCCACCTAGACAGCGGTTACCTCACATGCTGTCTATTAAGAACAAGAAGCTGCTTAAAAAACAGTAACCTAGTTCTGTGAAAGGAGAGCCATGAACAAGGGGAAAGCTGAAGCTAAACCATCCGTCGATTTTGAAATATTACACATCGGCTTATGCGACGCGGTCATTTGCACCAGGTTACCAATCGAAGAAGCGGCCGCCAAGTTAAACAGAGAATCACCCTCGGGAGTCAGCCACCCGTGGGAATTCGATGGAGAGGTTTCTAATCAAAGCCCCTGCCCAGATGGCCAGGGTAAAACTCATTACCGGCTGTTTTGTTAGACAGTATTAGCCTACTGTGAAGGAGGAAAAGCATGAAGGTAATAGACACAATCTGGTTCAATAACAGAGATGGGTGTATTGGCATCGTGGTTGTCGAGGAAGATGTCACCGGAGACAGGAAAGCCTATATCGGCCCTGCCTCTGGCACTAATGAAAAACGGGATACCGAAGCTATCTTGGCGTGGGGAAACAAATTTTCTCTGGAGACTGCCGCAAGGATATCCTATTACCTCCAGAAGGATGGACTCTATAGCCTCAAGGCTGATACTCTGACCTGCGGCATGCTGTTTGGCCTAATCGAGAAAGAAGGTCACCAATCCGATATGAAGGATATCTGGAACCAGCTGGTGGCCATCAAAAAGGACATTGAGAAAGAGGAGGGCGTGGTGAAGGAGGTCATGCCAGGCGGTATGCTCAAAATCACCGGCAGAGACGGCAACACCATAATTAGGCCACCATATAGCTTTGAGGTAGGAGGTAACTAGGCAACAAAGTGAGACGAAGAAGGAGGAGACCATGGTCTATGAAGTTAAACAAGGTGAGGTAACTCAAGAGCAATGATTGCGGTGGATTATGACCTCGGCAAGAAGATTGTTGAGACATGCACCTGTAAGTGTGGGGCGGAACTCAGCCTGCCCTGGGGAGGCAGCTGGCGAATAGAGAGCTATGTCCTGAAGTGTGCTGCCGACCCCAGCCATGACAGGGTGGTGCCAATCAAGAGCTTAACCAGGCTATGGAAAGAGGGAGAGCCAATCCCCTCATTCATAGCCGACAAAATAGAACGAAAAATGAGGAGGCAAATCGTGGAGCAGAACAATGTTAAGGCAATGGTGATCAAGCAAGACGCTGACAAGCTCGGGACCTACTTGGCAGCCAGGTTCCCCCAAGACCTGGTTAAGCCAGGCGCAGCCCTGGACTTCGCCAGGTGGTGTATCGCCCACCAGCTGGAGCCGGTGAGGGACTGCATCCCCTACCACGGCAACCCCTATATCACCGTCGAGTGGCTGGACAGGAAGGCGTCGGGGGACAAGGAGTTCAAGGGCTACAGCTACAAAGTCTTTGGCCAGCAAGATAAGGAGGCGCTCGACTTTGATCCCAAAGACCTAGTGGTGGAGTGCCAGGCTAACTGGGATGGGTTGGAGAAACCCCTGATCGGGTTGGGGGTAGTGACCAAAATAGAGAGGGAAGCCAAAACCGGCGGTGAGGTTGATGAGCTCACCGCCAAGGGCTACCGCGCCCCGGTGATCCGCCTTCATCCCCAAACAATGTTATTCAAGAGAGGCCGAGCTGCAGCTCTTAAGCAGCACTACCACATCCCGGCCCCTATTCTGGAGGAGCTGCCTTACACCACTGTGGTGGAGGCGGAATATCGGATTATTCCTGAACCCGAAGGTGATGAGAAAACCGACGAGCCACCGGGTGAAATGAAACTGGGTCAGGGGAAGGTGGGTAGGACGGCTCTATCATCACCCAAGGCTGAAAAAGTAGGGGCGGCCGCCCCTAGCAAGCAGTCCCAGTCCAGGGCTACGACACAGACGAAAAAGCCGGAGAGCGCCACAACTGAGGCAAAGGCACCAGACGAGCCTCAGATCGAGGGGGAAGGTTTCAACATCGACCTGACCTGGCTCAAGGAGAGCCAGGAGTCACTCAAGTGGACAGACGATACCATGCTCACCTTTATCATCAGCCAGTATAAGGTTAGCGGCACGAGTGTCACTGGGGCTTTGAATAAGCTGACAAGAGAGCAGGCAGAGGACTTCACAAACCAGATAAATAGCCGGGTAGATAAACAACCTGGCTTATTTGAGTAAACCGCCCTGGGAATGCTAGCTGAGGATAAAGGCACTGCGGGAGAGGACGAAAACATGGTCAACCTAATGGGAAGAATGACCCTCTACAGAGAAGAGCTAAAGGCGATGGCTCGTAGCCTGGATCAGGAAGGTCTTTCCCAGACCGCCATCGGTAAAGAACTAGGGGTCGATCACCGCACCATTGGTAGGTGGTTAAGTGAGAATGATGGCGCAGCCAAACAGGGCATATTGCCCAAAGACCTGAATAATGGGCATAATGTCCTATCTACTGCGACCAACTCCCGCTATCTGGTGGTCTGCGAAGGGGTGGAGAAATTCCGCCCGCCGGATGGGCTTACCTTTCCCCTTATCATTGCTGACCCACCATGGAATGTCTCCGACCCCGGCCACAAGCGCGAAAGAAAAGTCCGCCCACGTCCCTTTACCAAGGATTTTGGATCTTGGGATGCTTTCAAGACTAACCGAGCGTATCTCACCAAGTGTCGCCAGTGGCTGCAGAACCTTTATGAGGTGGCGACTCCGGACGCTTGGCTTTTCTTCTGGTGCTCATATCGCTATATTTCCAAGATTCTCGCCGAGGCTCAGCGTGTAGGGTGGCAGGATCGCACCTTCTACATCTGGCACAAGACCAATCCCCTGCCCATGTTCGGCAACAATAACTTCCTGCAGTGTATAGAAATGGCCTTGGTGCTGGCCAAGGGAAATCCCCGATTCAGGTTTGGTAAAAGGGGTGGCCAGCAGCCAATGAATTTCTTCGAAAGCCCCCAGGTGGCAGGATACGAAAGGGTTAGGAATCATGACGGCTCGGCAGCTTCTCTCTCTCAAAAATCCCTGGGGCTTACCAGCCTATGGATCCAGTGGGCTTCAAAGCCAGGGGACTGGGTGCTTGACGCCTTCGCCGGCACCGGTACGACTACAGTTGCAGCTTTGCAGTTGGGTCGTAATGCTTGTGCAGTAGAGATTGACTTAAGCCTCACCCACCAAATCCAAGCTCGTTTAATCAGAGAATGCATTGGGGCGCCCAGATATGAATGATATTAGATTGAGTAACTGTCCAGAATGCGGCACTGAGCTCAGGCTTGTGCAGGGCCGGTGGATATGTCCACGTTGTGATTACTATAAGCTCAGCTATCAGCACGAGTGGGATAGGCACCATCAGAATGTAAAAGCTCTTGCTGTTGAAATAAAAGCTAGATTCCCCCAAGTTAGTCTGAGCCCTGGGCTGGGAGCTGACAGTGCTGAATGGATTGACATACCCCCTGGCAAGAAGAATGAGCCAGATATAGAAGTCTGGCTTAACCGCCGACATGTGCTCTCTATTGAGGTCACTGGCTCCGGCAAGGCGTTGGTGCCACCAGAGCCTATCTTTATCCTGCCAAAGAAGCTGGCCATGGGCGAGAAATCACTTCACCAGGGCATTGATTATTTATTTTATACAGTGTACCCAAACAATACCTTTACGGTGACTGTGCCCATAGTCAGCGCCTGCAGACGAAATATTGGGCCTGGTGGTCGCCTTCCAGGGGAAAGGTATATCAAGATACCATTCGAGCGGGCATTGTCGCGCGAGGAAGTATTCAGGCATCTTCAGGTTATCCTTGCCCCCCTTTATCCCCAAATGAGGCTGGAAGAAGTGATATGAGACGAGCTGTTGCCCGGGGAAGGATGCTGCCACAGAGCCTGTCT
>DATKVW010000113.1:0-4497 GCA_035529875.1 Dehalococcoidales bacterium
AATTCCTCAGGGAATAGCTGCCCTGTTAACCTTTGATTATGAGGCAGACTTTGAGACCAATGCTCAACGTATGGAAGAGGCGAAATCAGCGGTAAGGTCTATTGAGATTACCCGAGCCACACGCCCCGTTCAGCTAGGCGGGCTGAGCATTAAGAAGAAGCAGGCTATTGGTCTGCTGGATGGGGACCTGGTGGCAGCAGGAGATAGTACTACCGATGCCCTTAACCAGGTGCTAGCCAGACTGGATTTGGCTAACTCTGAAGTGATTACCATCTATTACGGGAGTGACACTGAGTCAACTGAAGCGGAGCAGGCTGGTGCCGGTATCCGTGAGCAGCATCCCCACCTTCAGGTTGAGGTGGTTCGGGGTGGTCAACCTCACTATAATTATATCGTTTCTGTAGAGTAGTAGGGGGGGAGTTTCCCCATGACTGTCAAGATTATTACCGATAGCTTAGGAGATATTCCATCAAATGTAGCTAAAAAACTGGGAATTACAGTAATTCCCATAAATGTTATCTTTGGCACCGAAGTTTTCCGAGATGGCGTGGACCTGACTACCGAGCAGTTCTACGATAAGCTGATACGCAGCAAGATTTTCCCGGCAACCACTATACCGCCTCTAAGCACCTATATTGAACTATTTAATAAAGCGGCTAAAGAGACCGATGAAATTCTGGTCATCACCATTTCCTCCAAACTTAGCAATACTTATGAGGCATCGTTACAAACTGTGGAGCTGATGGAGCGGAAGTGCCGGGTGGAAGTAATTGATTCACAGTGGGCGGTGATGGCGCAGGGGCTGATAGTAATCAGTGCGGCTAAGGCAGCTCAGACCGGGGCTGGTCTGGACGAGGTCGTAGATATAACCCAGCGCAATATCCTCCGGACGGAAGTCCGTATGGTTTTTGATACCCTGGAATACCTTAAACGGGGTGGACGTATTGGCAAGGCGCAGACTTTTGTGGGGTCGATGCTCAGGCTGCACCCCATTTTGGGCGTGAGGGATGGTGAAGTTTATCCTTTCACCAGGGAACGCTCTCGGGCTAAGGCGACAGATTACTTATATAACTTTGCGGTGAGCTTTTCCCATATTGAGGCGATAGCAGTGGAGGATGCTACTACTCCTGATGAAGCCGATAGGCTGGTTGAGCGGCTCGGCTCAAAATTTCCCAAAGAGCATATCTACCGGTCAAAGATAAGTCCGGTAATCGGTGCCCATGTTGGTCCCCATGTCCTGGCCGTGTCTGTGCTGGGAGACAAATAACAGCTATGACCGTTAAGATTGTCACTGATAGTGTCGCAGACCTACCATCTGAGGTAGCTAAACAGCTGGGGATTACCGTGATTCCGCTAAATGTTCGTTTTGGAGAAGAAGTCTACCGTGATGGCATTGACCTGACTGCTGACGAGTTCTACTACGAATTAGCGCATGGCAAAACCCTGCCCGTTACTTCAGTGCCATCGCCCAACGCCTTTGCTCAGGCGTATGACAAGCTGGCTGAAGAGACCGATGAAATCCTGGTTATTGCTCTTACTTCTAAGCTCAGCGGTACCTATGAGGTGGCATTACAAAGTGTGGGGTTAATGAAGCGGAAATGTCGAGTAGAGGTAATTGATTCACAATTGGCGGTGATGGCAGAGGGATTTCTCGTGATTAAAGCGGCTAAGGCGGCTCAGGCTGGGGCTGGACTCGATGAACTGATGGATTTAGTGCAGAGCAACATCCCCCGTGTAGATTTCCGGGCTGCTTTTGATACGCTGGAATATCTCAAACGGGGTGGACGCATCGGCAAGGCACAGGCTTTACTGGGGTCAATGCTCAGGGTAAATCCCCTTATAACCTTGAGAGATGGTGTAGTTGAGCCTGCCGGCAGAACCCGCTCCCGGGCTAAGGCGATAGACTACTTATATGATTTTGCTACAAGCTATTCCCATATTGAAGAGATGGCGGTAGAGGATGCTGCTTGCCCCGGTGACGCCAATGAGCTGGTTGAGCGGCTTAGTTCTAAATTTCCCAGGGAGCGAATCTACCGCTCAAGGTCGACCCCGGTAATTGGCACGCATACCGGTCCTGGTCTCCTGCTGGTATCTGTGATGGGGGATAAATAACCGCTATGGTAGTTAAGATTGTAACCGATAGCACTGCTGACCTTCCGACTCAGATGGCTGAGCAGTTGGGGGTTACCGTGGTGCCGGTGTATTTGCGTTTCGGAGATGAGGTCTACCGGGACGGGGTGGATATAGAAGGGGATGAATTTTATCAGAAATTGGTAGACAGTCCTGTTCACCCCAGCACCTCGCAGCCGACACCGGAGGACTTTGCCAGTGTTTACAGGGAGCTATCAAAAGAGACCGATGAAATAGTCTCGGTTCATATTTCCCAGAAGGTGAGCGGCACCTATAACTCAGCGCTGCAGGGCAGGCAACTAGCCGCTACCAGGAGTCATGTTGAGGTGGTAGATTCATTTTCTGTATCTATGGGTTTAGGGTTAATAGTTATGCCTGCTGCCAGGTTAGCTCAGACCGGGGCCAGTTTGCAGGGGGTGATGGAGGAGATAAAACAGGCTATTCCCCAGATACATCTGCTTGGTGTTTTTGATACCCTTAAATACCTGCTCTTAGGCGGGCGTATTAGCAGAGCCAAGGCAATAGTAGGGAGTGTGCTTAATGTAAAGCCTTTGATTACCATGCGAGATGGTGAGCTTGTCCCGGCCGGGTTAGCTCGTACCCGTGCTAAAGGCATAGAGCGTCTATTTGATTTGGTTAAAAATGCCTTAAATATTCAGGAAGTGGCTATCGTGCATAGCACTATCCCTGATGAAGCTAGCTCGCTTAAGGAGCGGATAGGTTCTATCTTTAGCGGAGAGCATATTCACTTGGCTAGACTAGGTCCAGCCCTGGGAGTCCACAGTGGTCCCGGCACCCTCATTCTGGCGTTAAGGGAGAAGATAAGCAGTGTCAAGCAAGAGGTCAGCGAAGGTGAGCCCTTAAGGAAAAGGATTTCGCTGCCTCCTTTACACATACCAAAATTAAGGTTTTCTCGCCTTTAGCTATAGTTGTGTGGACTATGGAGGCAGGGTTTTGCCAGTAAATGTTGAGCCTCTGCGTAAGATTCTTGAGCTTGAGCATAAGAAGGGTTATCTGGATTCAGCGGTAATTGGAGGGTTGGACAAGTTCCTTCATCGTTGGACCGGGTCGCTAACCGCCCCTCATCTCCTCAAACGATTCCGTAAAATTCACCCGGTTAAGTTCAGCTATGCCTCACTGACTAAACAGCAGCGTAAACAGTGGGTAACTGATATGTTTAGCTTTTTAGCCGAGGTAGAAGGTGGGGAAAGGGAAAAAGTTGAAGCTAAAGCGACCCCACTATCTGGCAGACCAACTTCAAGGGCAAGAGTGCCAAGAACAGTAGTTAGTCAATCTGTTAGTTCGCCCATTACTGTTATCCGGGGGGTTAGCGCAAGCCTGGCAGCTAAGTTTAGTAAGCTGGGTGTCAAGACAATCCGCGACCTGCTCTACTTCTTTCCCCATCGTCACCTTGATTACAGCCAGAGGAAATTTATCTCACAGCTCACCGAAGGGGAGGAGCAGACTGTTATCGCCAACGTGTGGCAGGCACAGGAGACCAGACTGGGTGGTAGAAGGAGCACCGAGGCAATTGTTGGTGACGAGACGGGTAACGTTAGAGTGGTGTGGTTTAATAACCCCTATTTGGCCAAGACGCTAAAGACTAACATGCGTATAGTCCTCAGCGGTCGGGTAGGCTTGTTTAACGGGCGGCATGTGTTTGAGTCTCCCGAGTGGGAGATGGTAGAGGCTAAAGAGTTGATTCACACCGGGCGTCTGGTTCCCCTTTATTCTCTTACCCGTGGATTATACCCCCGCCAGGTAAGGAAATTAATGAAAGAGGTGGTTGACCAGTGGGCGTGGCAGGTGGAGGATTTTCTACCCGATGAGATAAAAGGGCATTGTAATCTTCTGGAACTACCTGAAGCAATAAGCCAGGCTCATTACCCTGAGGACGAAGCGGCGAAGAATAGGGCGAGGGTTCGTCTGGCTTTTGATGAGCTGTTTCTCCTGCAACTGGGAGTGCTGGGTCAGAAGCGCAACTGGCAGGAGAGCCAGCCGGGTAACCCCTTGGCTATTGAAAAGCAGGTATTAGATACCTTTCTGGGGTCTGTGCCCTTTGAGCTGACTCAGGCTCAACACAGGGCGCTAGACGAGATATTAGCCGATTTACAGAAACCGAGACCGATGTCCCGATTGCTCCAGGGCGAGGTAGGTAGCGGTAAAACAGTGGTAGCTACGGCAGCCTTGCTTATGGCAGCGGCTAACGGCTATCAGGGGGCATTCATGGCGCCCACGGAAATCCTGGCGGGACAGCATTTCACCACTCTCTGCCAAATCTTCTCACGGGTGGGGCAGCAGGAGGAGAAGGAGGACTACCTGCATAGCTATCAGGGGCTTTTATCCCGTCCGCTCACTATAGCCCTG
>DATKVW010000114.1:0-2973 GCA_035529875.1 Dehalococcoidales bacterium
TTTCTCAATTGCCATGGTGAAATCGAGTACCAGTTCTTGTCCCCCCAAGTTGACCTAAAGGATATTGCCCAAAAAGCGAGCATACCCCTTCTAGTGTCAATTCCCCAGACTAGCAGCAAGGAGAAGGTAAAGACCTACTTCCTGAAGCTGGCAAATAAGGTAATCGATTCAAAGCCAGTGGTGCTCAAGGAGGTTACCCTGGGCAGAAAATTCAAGAGAAAGTTAGTTAAGGGAATAATCAGGAGGGTATAGATGGTGGGATTAGTTGAGCAAATGTTCCGTAGATTCATGTCACGGCAGGCACATTTCTTTGATAGTCTATCCAAGGAGGCCAAGAAGAAGCTAGCTGAGGTCGAGAGCAAGTATGCTGAACTCAGGGTGACCGGTCCTGAAGGGGGCGTTTTGTATTTCCAATACAAGGGACAGCGCCTCCAGATGCTTGACAAGGCTCCGCCAGTGTCCTACGAGAAACTGGACAAGTTCTTAGTGGATGGGGATCTGGTGAACTATCCCAGCGGCGATGAGGTGCTCCTTGATGTTATTGATGGCAGCCTGTCCCCCAGGGCGGCAATCAGCAGAAAATACTTCCGGGCTAACACCGATAAGATAATTTACGACACTGAAGAGTTTGCCCAGGCTTTTGAGCAGTTCCTGTCTGAGATGCGGATGATATTGGGAGGGCGAAGTGGTAGCTGAAATACCATTTGCTCTTTTGATTTCCGGTGCTGTTATAACGGGCTTATATTTGGCAAACTACTTCTACGATGCTGGTATCCCTCAATATATAAGCCGTAAGGTAGGACACGGAGTTGGCGGGATGGGCTTCCTGCTCTGTGTCTTTCTTTTCTCGTCAGCTTGGTGGCCGATAATTATAGCAGTAGGTTTTGTCCTACTGCTCGGTGGAGCAAGGCTAGTAAAACCACAGGCATTTAGAGGAGTAGGGGGCACAGGGCGCCAGCACGCCTTAGCTGAAGTATACTTCCCCATTGCCGGTGTGATAAGCCTCAGTGTTGGCTGGGCTTGGCTGGGGAATCCCTGGCTGGCAGTAGTACCTATCCTCTTTATGGCCTGGGGGGACATGCTCACAGGGCTCGTCCGAAGCCGAGTCTACGGAAAGGAGGTGAAAGGAAACTGGGGTAGCATGGCTATGATAGTCGTTTGTTTAGTGGTGGCATATTTCTTTAAGCCATACTGGATAGGGGTTGTCGGGGCAGTGGTAGCCACCCTGGCCGAGAGATTTACACCACTATCAAAGGGGGTGTGGGATGATAACTGGACGATAGTCTTGACATCGCTGGTAGTTATGGCACTTTTACATACTTATTTTAGTTAAAGGAGGTCTTAAATGGGAGATAAGCACGTCTGTAGCTTCTGTGATGAGAAGCTCGAAGGGAAACAGCACATCAAAATTGTCTTTGAGAACTGGCCGATTGAGGAAGTGGTTACCTATCGGCGGAAGGGGAAAGAGAGGACTACAACCCGCAAGCTAACCAGGGAAGTGATTACTGCTCTCGGGATGGAGTGTCTGCAGAACCCTGAGAGGTGGAAAGATTACGCCATTGACCCCAGCAAGGTTGAGGAGTTTTTTGAGGACTTGCGTTTCGCCGGCAAAAATCCAATATTCAACGCCGTTCTTACTAAGACTGGGCCTGTCTGCCTTAGCCCCAATTGTACCCATCGTACGGGTAGTGATTGCCTACACCTGTTAAGGTACGGTTCGTCTGTCGTTGGCTTAGATGAGCTTGCTTGTGAGATTGGCCACCCCGGGAAAATGCTTGTGAGGAAGGGGAAGGAGAAGGGCGGATTCTGGGATCCAATAGCTTCTTTGCTGGGTATGACACGACGAAACAAGTGGTGGGAGGTTATTCGAGGCTTTCTCACATTTTCTTGGAAGAGCGAGCACGGACCACTCACGAAAATATATTTCACTGTAACCTACAGTCTGCCAATGCTTGGCATGCTTTCGCTCTATATGTTGGTTGCTTTCCCCTTTTGGGGATTACTCTGTCTAAAAGGGAGACTCGGGCTGTTGGGAGGTCTCAAATGAAAGGAAAGATTAAAGCTCATCTCTTTACTCTACCTCGGTGGTTTGCGGCGCCTTTTTTTGGTTGCTCACTTCTGATAGGTGCGGTACTAGCAGGAGGTATTGGCGCCAATGCCTGGATAGCACTGATCGCCGGCCTGCTCATTATGGCTGGGGGACACTCGTGGAACAGTTTCCTCGACTATGCCTGGACCGGGTTAGATAAAGGTGAGGTCGAGGACCGTAGTGCTGAGAAAGCCTACACCGGCGGGCAGAATATCATTGAAAACGGCATTGTCAGCGTCAAAGAGGTAGCCTTCAACGCAATAGGCTGGTATGTTCTGGCCCTTGCCCCTCTAATATATTTGGCGATAAATGTCTCCTGGGTTATTCTGCCCCTAGCCATCGCCGGTATGCTGATTACGTTCTGGTATGCCCGGGGGAAATTCAATTGGACCCACGAGACTGCTCTTGCTGCTGGGGTCGGCCCGATAGCAGTTTTGCTTGGTATGTTCTCGGTTAATCCCAGCCCGCCGTGGATTACCGGCTTAATAGTGAGCATCCCAGTTGCAGTAATACTAGCCTATCTTGGTCTAGCGTTCGATGAATGGCCTGATGCTGAAGCAAACTTAAAGAAAGGTGTTAAAAGCCTGGCCTACAAGGTGTGGCAATACGGCATAAGCCTGGAGTGGTATATTATGTCCTGGTTTCTGTTCGTGTTCGTCTACCAGGTTTTTCTAATCACTGTTGGTATCCTAGCCCCGATGACCGCGCTTACCTTCTTCACCTTTCCCGGCTTAATTGCCTGTCTGGTGATGCTGAAAGCGAACTTCAGAAAGGTAGGAGGGTACCTTGTTATAGTAGCCGCTCTTTACCCAGTTTTGCTACTTTTAGGACAGATAATAGGAGGCTAGCATGACGGTACTCGTAACTGGAGCATCAGGCTTTGT
>DATKVW010000115.1:0-8831 GCA_035529875.1 Dehalococcoidales bacterium
CTTTATTTAATAAGCTGCTTGTCATACCACTCACCCCCTTACACCCTAGACTATTATTATACTACCATTTGTCAAGATTCTACCGCAAATTTTTTTGACCAGCTAGGTCATAAGTCACAACTAACGAGAACTCTTCTTAGCTAGTGCCTGACTTTTCCAGTTTCTCAATTACGGCATCGGCTACCTGAGAAGTGCCCACCGGGGATTTGGGATTTAAATCATAGGTAACACTCTTCCCCTCAACGATAACCTCGGTAATAGCCCTTTCCAATCTATCAGCGGCCTTTGTCTCTCCGAGGTGGCGGAGCATCATTACCCCGGAAAGCATCATGGCTATGGGGTTGGTCTTATTTTGCCCGGTATATTTAGGGGCACTACCGTGTGTGGGCTCAAAGATAGCAATCTCATCACCGATATTAGCCCCGGGACATACCCCCAGCCCCCCTACCAGCCCGGCGCATAAATCGGAGATAAAGTCCCCATAAAAATTGGGCAGAACCAGCACATCGTAAAATGACGGATTTCGCACCAGCCGCATGCATAGGGCATCAACGATTACATCTTCAAATTCAATATCAGGATACTCTTTAGCCACCTCTCTGGCGGTAGCTAAGAATAACCCGTCGGAGAATTTCATGATGTTGGCTTTATGCACTGCGGTTACCTTTTTTCGCTGGTGAGTGCGGGCATAGTTAAAGGCGAACCTGACAATCCTTTGGCTGCCTGTCTCCGAAATTATTTTCAGGCTGAAGCTGGAGTCCTCCCTGACTGTCTTTCTCTTCGTCTCCGAGATTAGCTCTAACAGTCTTTTTGCCTCCGGAGTTCCCCTCTCAAACTCAATGCCGCAATAGAGGTCTTCTGTGTTTTCCCTGACCACGACGATATCTACTTCCTTGAAGGAAGTGGGAACACCGGGGTAGATTTTGCAGGGGCGGAGGCAGGCATAGAGGTCCAGCTCCTGACGCAGAGCCACATTAACGCTTCTAAAACCAGTGCCTACCGGGGTGGTAACCGGTCCTTTCAGGGCAACCCTGTTTTTCTTGATGGACTCAAGGGTATGGTCGGGAAGTAAAGCACCAAGCTTATCTAGGGCGTAGCTGCCGGCATAAGCCAGCTCCCAATTAACGCTGACCCCGGTGGCTTCCAGCACTCTTCTGGTAGCTTCGGTAACCTCGGGACCAATGCCATCGCCGGGGATAAGGGTAATGTTGTAAGTCATGGATAACTCCCTATCAATTCATTTACTAAGATTGCTGCTAACCTCACCCCCTTCCCTTATCAAGGGAAGGGGGTCAGGGGGATAGGTTGCCCAACGACCTCTTTAATTACAGCTTGAAGTCGCCATACTTCTGAATATAGGGGATAAGCCCACCCTCATCAAGAATGCGGAGCATTGCCTCGGGTATTTTACTGAAGGTGAGCCGGTTACCGTTGGTTATATCCTTGATGGTACCCTTAGCCAGGTCTACCTCCAGCTCATCGCCATCATCAATTTTGTCGGTATCGCAGATTAATACCGGAAGTCCCAGGTTAATAGCGTTTCTAAAGAAGATGCGGGCTACCGATTTAGCCAGTATGGCGCTGACTCCTGCTATTTTAATAACCAGGGGGGCATGCTCTCGACTGGAGCCGAGTCCGAAGTTGCCGCCGGCAACAATGAAATCCCCCGGCTTTACCCTTGAGGCAAAGGTGGGGTCGGCGTCTTCCATCACATGCTTGGCTAGCTCGGGGAGATTACTTCTCAGGTGAGCCAGTCGCCCGGGTACAATGTGGTCGGTGGAGATGTTGTCACCAAACTTAAAAGCTTTCCCTTTGAGCACCTACATCACCTCCCTGGGGTCGGTAATTTCACCGGTTATAGCTGAAGCTGCCGCTGTAGCCGGGCTGCCCAGGTAGATAAAGGCGTTAGGATTACCCATCCGACCCTTGAAATTGCGGTTAGCCGTAGATAGACAGGATTCATTATCCCCCAGCACCCCTTGGTGAAGTCCGAGGCAAGCCCCACAGCCCGGGGGCAGGATAATTGCCTCAGCCTCAATAAGGGTTTGGACATAGCCTGTCCTGATAGCTTCTAGCAAAACCTGGCGTGAGGCTGGCGCCACGATAAGCCTGGTCTCCGAATGGCGTTTCTTCCCCCTTAGAATATTGGCTGCTGTTTCCAGGTCTTCCAGCCGTCCATTGGTGCAGGTGCCGATAAATACCTGTTGAATTTTAGTTCCCTTAAGCTCTTTGGCTGGGACAACATTATCTACCGTGTGAGGCTTGGCTACCATCGGTTCAAGACTGTTGGTATTAATGTTGATGGTCTGCTCATAGGTAGCGTCTTTATCAGGTAAGATTGACTGGTAGTCATCGCTCCGCCCCTGTGAGGTTAAATAGTCCTGGGTGACCTTATCCGTCGGGAAAAGACCCACCTTAGCCCCGGCTTCCACTGCCATGTTAGCTATGGTAAGCCGCTGTGGCATAGCCATATTGTCCACGGTATCACCGCTGAATTCCAGTGCTTGGTAGGTGGCGCCGTCGGCGCCAAGCTGTCCGATAAGGTAAAGGATGAGGTCTTTAGCATAGACACTCTTGGGGAAGCTACCTGAGGCGACTACTTTTATACTCTCCGGAACTCGGAACCAGGTCTTGCCCAGACCGAAGGCGATAGCGATATCGGTGGAGCCCATTCCGGTAGCAAAAGCTCCCAGACCGCCGGCAGTTACGGTGTGTGAATCAGCACCAACGATGACATCGCCCGGCTTGGCCAGAGATTCAGCCACCAGTTGATGGCAGACACCGTTGCCGACCTCGGATAAAAAGCAGCCGGTTTGTTGGGAAAAGTGGCGCAACAGCATGTGGTCATTGGATAGCCTGTAGTTGGGGCTGGGGGTAGCATGGTCAAGAAACAGGATGGTTTTTTGAGGGTTAGCCAGTTGTTTGAATCCACCTGTCTGGAATTGCCTTACGGTTAGCGGTCCGGTAGTATCCTGGACGAAAACCAGGTCTACCTTAGCAATAACAATATTTCCTGACTTAGCTTCAGTCTCGGCCTTCTTACTCAGTATTTTTTCGGCTAATGTTTTACCCATAAGTGCGTACACATCTCTAGGGAGGATTGTTACCGTTTTACATCGGGATATTGCCGTGCTTCCTTGCTGGGCGGGTCTCCTTTTTGTTATGTAGTGCCTCAAGGGCAGCAATTATCTTGGGTCGGGTGTCCCGGGGTTTAATAATAGCATTAATATACCCCTGTCTGGCGGCGACATAAGGGTTATAGAGTAACTCGCGGTATTCCTCTATCTTCTCCTCCTCTTTAGCCTTGGGGTCGTCCGCTTTTTGGATTTCCTGGCGGTAGATGATAGCAGCAGCCCCTTCGGCTCCCATAACAGCGATTTCCGCCTGGGGCCAGGCGAGACAATAATCGGCGCCCAGACTCTGGCTACACATGGCGATGTATGCCCCACCGTAAGCCTTGCGGGCAATTAGCGTAATCTTGGGAACAGTAGCCTCGGAGTAACACCACAGGAGCTTGGCACCGTGCCTGATTATTCCTCCCCATTCCTGGTGGCTGCCGGGAAGATAGCCGGGGACATCAACCAGAGTCAGTAACGGAATATTAAAGGCATCACAGAAACGGATGAATCTGGTAGCTTTATCCGAGGCATTAACATCAAGAGCGCCAGCCAGACAATTGGGCTGACTGGCAATAATTCCGACTACTTGTCCGTTAAATCGAGCAAAGCAGGTGATTATATTTAAGGCGTAACGACGGGACGGCTCCAGGAATTCCCCGTTATCCACTATAGAACGGATGACATTCTTCATATCGTAGCCTTGGCGCCGACTCTCGGGGATGATTTCATCCAGAGCCAGGTCGGTTCGGTCGGGAGAATCAGTTGATGCAATATCAGGTGGTTTCTCCTCATTACTCTGCGGCAGGTAGCTCAGGAGTCTTTTTATCTCTTCAATAGTCTGCTCATCAGTATCACAGATAAATTGAGCCACCCCACTTTTGATATTATGGGTCATCGCCCCGCCCAGTTCTTCATTGTTTATCTCCTCACCGGTAACCGCCTTAATTACTTCCGGACCGGTGATATGCATATGGCTGGTGCCCTTCACCATGAAGACGAAGTCGGTCATTGCCGGCGAGTAGACAGCACCGCCGGCAGCTGGTCCCATAATGGCTGATATCTGGGGGATAACCCCTGAGGCACAGGAGTTGCGGAAGAAAATCTTGCCGTAGCCGTCAAGGGCATTAACCCCCTCCTGGATGCGCGCCCCGCCGCTGTCAATGAAACCAACCATAGGTACTTTCATGGTCATGGCCATGTCCATAACTTTACATATCTTCCTGGCGTGCATCTCACCAAGGGTGCCACCTTTAGCGGTAAAGTCCTGAGCATAGGCACAGACGGTGCGACCATTCACCTTTCCGTAGCCGGTAACCACGGCATCGGCAGGGATAGAAACCTTGTCCATCTCGAAGTTAGTGCAGTGATGGTGGACGAATAAGTCCGTCTCGTGGAAGGAGTCGAACAGGAGGGCAAGCCTTTCCCGGGCGGTGAGTTTACCGGAAGCGCGCTGTTGCTGGATGCGCTTGTCGCCACCACCGGCTTTGGCTTCCTTTTCCAGCTCGTCCAGTTTATCCAGCTTATCCTTTGCCATTATGTAAAATACCTTTGCAGAATTCGAATTCAGGTGTGAAAAATCATATCACATCGTTATCATTCAAACAAGTTAGCCTGTGTTAACGAGGTCTGGTTTAAGCTTTAATATCTTATCGGTTGCCTTCAAACCAATACTGGTCAGGATGACGACATTGGTTTTACCATCGGCTACCCTGCTTGATTTCCTTAGCGCCCCAACTACTACCGCTGAGGTAGGTTCTACATATATTCCCTTTTGTGCCAGTATGGTTATCCCCTCAGCAATTTCATCCTCGGAAACTTTTATTACTTCTCCATCTGTTTCTCTAAGAGCCTTCAGTATTTGCCGACCGCGGATGGGGTTGGCGCAGGCAAT
This sequence comes from Dehalococcoidales bacterium, assembly GCA_035529875.1. Classification (GTDB taxonomy): domain Bacteria; phylum Chloroflexota; class Dehalococcoidia; order Dehalococcoidales; family DATKVW01; genus DATKVW01. Next base: position 5,011 of record DATKVW010000115.1, read on the forward strand.
CGCCTCGGCATAGGTATACTTCCCCGTAGCTAGCGGGGTAACCTCTGTATCTCCTCTTTTAAAAGCTTCATAAATGGGAGGGTAAGCCTCGGTCTGCACGGCAACCAGTTTCGGCAGGCGGTCAATAACGCCCATGTCCTTTAGTTCCCTGGCAGCGAGGGCAACTCCCAGGATTATGCTTCCGTAACCAACCGGCATAATGATACAGTCCGGGACTGTCCAGTTTAGCTGCTCGCAAATCTCGTAGAAAACTGTTTTGGTTCCTTCCAGGAAGAAGGGGTTCCAGTTGTGAGAGGCGTAAAACACCTTCTCCGCTTTTTCCTGAACCGCTCGGGCAGTATTTTCTCGTGGACCGGGGACTTTGTTAAGTTTTGCCCCGTATGAAATTATCTGGACCAGCTTGCCCTGGGCGGCGGTCTCAGGACAGTAAATTTCACAGGTGATTCCAGCCCGGATACAGTAAACGGCGATGGCGGCTCCGGCATTGCCCGAAGAATCGTCAATAACATTTTTTACACCTATTTCCTTTATCTTACTTATCAGTACACTGGCGCCTCTGTCCTTGTAAGAGCCGGAAGGGAATAAATAGTCCAGTTTCAGTAGAATCTCCTTATCACAAATTCTGGCTTCTATTAAGGGGGTCATGCCTTCATCCAGAGTAACAATATTTTCTTCCCTGGCTATGGGCAAGACCTCCCGGTATCTCCATATAGAATTCGTTCTGTTTTTTAATTTATCCCGGGGGAGTTTTGTGGGTGTTTTCTCCAGTTCAAAAGCACCGCCACACTCACATCTATAGGCAAGGGTGTCTACCGCAAACCTTCTATGGCACTTTGAGCATCTATAATTGACCTTCATACTTACCCATTATAATGAAGGTTTTAAGTTTGTAAAGGGTTTGCCTGCCTCTAAAGAAATTATCTTCCTGTTCTTCGGTAGTGTGTTGAGGAGATTGTTTATTAACCTCACCCCCTTAATCCCCCCTCTCCTTAATAAGGAGAGGGGGGAAGATAAATAAAAGGGGGGCTAATGCCCCTCTTAGACATCCCTTTTTAAATAAGCTCCTGTCCTCAAAGAGGAAAGAAATTTTTGAGAGGGGGCAAAGCCCCCTCTCATTGCAACTCCCCCTTCCCCTTATCAAGGGGAAGGGGATAAAGGGGATAGGGTTAGTAAGCTCATTTCCAAGCCCTAAATCCTAAACCTGAAGTTTGGTTTTTGGGTTTTGGTAATTAGTGTTTTGAGTTTGTTTGGAGTTTAGAAATTAGAATTTATTCTCGGGAGGGGGATGGGTTCTAAACGGCTTCTATTGATGGGCAATGGAAAGGTGCTGGGGAAAGGTGCTAGAATATGACCAATGTATCATTGGGAGGATAAGCAGTGAAAGAGGAACCGATAGAGGTATATCTGGGCCTTGGCTCCAACCTGGGGGACCGTCAGGATAATCTGGACAGAGTGCTGGATTTACTGTCACAGAGATTGCGAGTGGACAATGTTTCCCCGGTGTACGAGACGGAACCGGTGGGTAACACTAATCAGCCTAACTTTCTCAACATGGTGTGTCGGGCTTATACCAGTCTAGCCCCGACGGGGCTGCTTGCTCTGGCTAAGGGTATTGAGAGAAAGCTGGGCAGGATGTCGGCTAAATCTAATGCTCCCCGTCCAATTGATATTGACATTCTCTTTTACGGTGACCAGGTTATTGATACTCCTGAGCTAACTATTCCCCATCCCAGGTTAGCCAAGAGAGCCTTTGTTCTTGTTCCTTTAGCTCAAATCGCCCCTGGATTCAGGCATCCGGTGAGCGGTAAGACGGTTAAGGAGTTATTATTGGGGCTAAAAGGAACGCAAGGCGTGTTTGAGTTGGGGAAAGGTTGAGGAGGGACGAATGTATCAGGTATCAGTAGAGCAGCATTTTGACGCCGCCCATTTCTTGCGGGGCTATCACGGCAAGTGTGAAGCACTGCATGGGCATCGTTTCCGGGTGGTGGTTAAGGTAACAGCTTCCCAGGTTGACGATATAGGTATGGCTTATGATTTCGTGGAGCTAAAACGGCACCTGAGAGACATTGTCTCCAGGTTTGACCATAGCTGTCTTAATGATGTGCCGCCCTTTGACCGGATAAACCCTTCTTCAGAGAATATCGCTACCACCATCTGTAATGAGCTTCATACTAAGCTGACTGGAGCCCCTGTTTCCATCTCCTCGGTAGAGGTCTGGGAGTCTCCCCAGAGCGGGGTAGCCTATACCCCTGACTGATAGGCTGCTTGTGAACCTCACCCCCTTAGATTTTGTTAGCAACCTACCCCCTTTATCCCCCTCCCTTACAAGGGAGGGGGAAGATTTTACAAAGAGGGGCTAACGCCCCTCTTAAACACCCTGCGTAGTCGCTCCTTTCAAGGGAGAGATAAATAGAAGAGGGGCTACTTGCCTCTGTCTATAATCTCCCCCCGTCTCCTTTGATGATGGGGGCTTATTTAGTCGGAGTGTTAAAGAGAGGCTTCGCCTCTCTCCCATAACTCCCTCCCCCTTCCCCTTATCAAGGGGAAGGGGGACAAAGGGGGATGGGGTTGGTAAGCTCATTTTCCAAGCTCTGAATTCTAAAACTGAATGTTTGGTTTTGGGTTTTGGTCATTAGTATTTTGGATTTCACCACAGGCTTCGTCCTTGTTAGCTGTTCGTTTGGGACCTATCCCCCTGACCCCCTTCCCTTACCAAGGGAAGGGGGTGTACAGGTAAGAGAGGGGGAAATAGAGAAAAGAGGGGCTACCTCCCAGAGAGAATATTCTCTCCTTGTTAAGGGGGAGGAGATAAAGCGGGTTCCCGGAAAAATCAAAGATTTTTCCGGGTGCTTAAAGGGGATAAGGATTAATATTTGTGCTAACGCTGGTCCGGAGGCAATAGATTAGGGATGGTGTCCTCAATAGGGTAATGCACATCGCATTTGGGACAGTATAGGGAGCCGGTAACTATCTCCGTCTCGTTTTCTTCCTCTACCTTAAGCTCCAGTTTCCCCTTGCACACCGGGCAGGCTAAAATGTCCATCAGCTCTCGTTTCATAGCTTGATTATACTACCAACCATTCTCTAAATTCGCTTTACCCTAGGGTAGCATTCCGTGCTTGATGTTATCCAGCGAGTCCAGAAGGTACTTATGCTTTTTCTCATCCTCCATGAGGTAGTTAAGCAGGTATTTTATGACCACGTTTATCCCGGTACCCTTTAGGTGAGAAACCATCTGTTCGGTGTTTCCCACCATCTTCTTTTCCAGTTCATTGTGGTGCTCAATCATATCCCACACCTCGGTCAGCTCGTCAGGGCTCAAAGATACCGTCTTGTATTCAAGACTGTCAGCAATGAATTCCTGGACTCGGTGGTGCATTAGCGAATCTCGCTGAATTACCTCCATTACTAGGCGAATAACCGGGTTGCCTGTCTTTTTAAGTATCTGGGCGGTGGAAGCGACGGAGTCATTTTCAGCGTTTTGCCAGTTTTTCATGTTGGCGATAATTTCCTGTTGCAGTTCTTTCATCGTCATTGTTTTACCTCCACGGTTGCGTTACCCTGTTACTAAAATTATATAATTTTTCTCCACCTTTAGCTATATTCTCGCTTTTCGTCATTTATAGTGAGTGGCTTTGACAACTGATACAACATATGCTACAAATTCAGAACACCCGTTGCCCAATAAGAAAAGGCAGGCTCTTTAAGAAAAACTTGTGGGGGTGCTGAGCAGGCTGGGTAAAATGAGCGGTTTCCTCGATTATTTCCAGATATCAGGGTTAGCTCTGTTTCCTTTCCTGGTCATGGGCAGAACTGTGTAT
>DATKVW010000116.1:0-6435 GCA_035529875.1 Dehalococcoidales bacterium
TCTCCTTCCAAGGCATAGGCACTACCTCCTTGCCTATACCTTATCACTTGTTACCCATGTCCCCAGTTTATTTTGTTACCATTGTACCCGGTTTGTACCCTTTATCCCCCTCTCCTTCAAAGGAGAGGGGGAGGGGTATTAGAAAGAGGGGCTTCCCCCTCTTATTTCTCCTTTGAATTGACCCCTGATTAGGAATATTATTACAATATGGTTTTCACATCTGATTTAAGGAGGAGAATATATTGTATCACAAGACGACGCTGAATAACGGATTGCGGGTGGCAACCAGCACTATGCCTCATGCCCGCTCGGTGTGTGTTATTTTCCTTATTGGTGTCGGCTCCCGCTATGAGACTGATTCTGAGGCTGGTGTCTCCCATTTTATCGAGCACCTGTTATTTAAAGGCACTCATCAGCGTCCCAGTGCCAGGGAAATCGCGGAGACAATAGAAGGGGTAGGAGGAATCCTTAACGGAGCCACCGATAGGGAGTTAACCTTATACTGGTGCAAGGTGGTGCAACCTCATTTTCCACTAGCCCTGAATTTGTTGACCGATATTCTGCTAAATTCCAGATTGGACGCTGAGGATATGGAACTGGAACGCCGGGTTATCATTGATGAGATTAATACCAGCCGGGACTCACCGCCACAGCGGGTTAATATGCTTATAGATGAGCTTCTGTGGCCTGACCATCCTCTGGGGCGCGATGTAGCCGGTAATACGGAATCAGTGGCTGCTATTACCAGAGGGACTATGCTTGACTATATGCAGAGTCACTATCTACCCGATAACACCGTGGTGGCTATTGCCGGTAATATTCAGCATCAGGAAGCAGTGAATGCGGTCAGTCAAGCTCTAGGTAAGTGGGCTAACCAGAAGCCTCATCCCGGATATTTGCCTCATAAGGAGCACCTGGCACGACGGCTGCACATTGAGACCAAGGATACCGAGCAAGTCCACCTCTGTCTGGCACTACCCGGCTTGTCTCTCCTCCACCCCCAGCGCTTTGTCCTTGACCTGCTTAATGTTATCCTGGGCGAGGGGATGAGCAGTCGTCTGTTTGTTGAGATTCGAGATAAGCTGGGGCTTGCCTATAGTATCCACAGCTATGTTGAGCACCTTCTTGACTCAGGCTCAATCACTATCTATGCCGGGGTGCAGCCCAAAAATCTTGAGGTAGTTACTAAGGCTATACTGGAGCAACTTTCCCGGCTTAAGGAGACAATCCCTGAGGCTGAGTTAGGCAAAGCAAAGGAGCTGACCAAGGGGCGGCTGCTACTGCGGATGGAAGATAGCCGCAGTGTTGCCGGCTGGCTCGGAGGGCAGGAAATCCTCACCGGGCGCATTCTCAGCCTTGACCAGGTGGTATCCATTATTGATGCCATCACCGCTGAGCAGTTGGGGCAGTTAGCCCAAGAGTTGTTACTGGGTAAACAGCTCCGCCTGGCGGTAGTCGGTCCTGTTGCCAGCGATAAGCCTCTAGATGAGCTCCTGAAGCTATAAAAATAGCCGTAGCCTGCAGGCTACGGCTATTTTCTTACTCAATATGTCAGGAGTTGGTTAGTACATTCCCTCCATGCCGCCGGGTGGCATTGCCGGTGTTCTTTCTTTCTCCGGAATATCGGTAATCAGTGACTCGGTGACCAGGACCATAGATGCAATGCTAGCTGCATTTTCCAGAGCTGACCTTACCACTTTCATCGGGTCAATGATACCCTTTTTCACCATATCACCAAATTCGTCAGCTTCGGCATCGTAGCCGACTCCGGCAGGGCTCTTCTTAATAGCATCCACTATTACCGCCCCGTCCTTACCAGCATTTATGGCAATCCAGCGAGGTGGTTCTTCCATAGCTTTCCTGATGCTATTAACCCCGGTTGCCTCGTCGCCACTGACCTCCAGTTTGTCCAGAATGGGGAGGACATTGAGCAGGGCAACGCCACCACCAGGCAGGATGCCTTCCTCCACTGCCGCCCGTGTTGCTGATAGTGCATCCTCAACGCGGTGCTTCCTCTCCTTGAGTTCAACTTCGGTGGCGGCACCTACCTTGATTACAGCAACGCCACCGGCTAACTTCGCCTGTCTTTCCTGGAGTTTCTCCCGGTCAAAGTCAGAGGTAGTTTCCTCTATCTGAACCTTAATCTGCTTGATTCTCCCCTTAATTGCTTCATCCGAGCCCTTACCTTCAATAACGGTGGTGTTATCCTTATCACAGGTCACTCGACGAGCCCGACCTAAATCCTCTATAGTAGCTGACTCCAGCTTTCGTCCCACATCTTCAGAAATCACCTTACCGCCAGTAAGAATAGCCATATCTTCCAGCATTGCCTTACGCCGGTCGCCGAAACCGGGAGCCTTAATTGCCAGCACATTTAGCGTGCCCCGTAGCTTATTGACCACCAGAGTCGCCAGGGCTTCACCCTCTATATCCTCAGCCACAATAAGCAGGTTCTTTGACACCTGCAGTACCTTCTCCAGAATGGGCAGGAGGTCCTTTACCGCTGAGATTTTCTTGTCGTAGATGAGAATGTAGGGGTCTTCCAATGCCGCCTCCATACGCTCGGCGTTGGTGATGAAGTAGGGGCTGATATAACCACGGTCAAACTGCATTCCCTCCACATACTCTGTCTCATACCTTACCCCTTTGGATTCCTCAACAGTAATGACTCCATCCTTGCCTACCTTCTCCATAACCTCGGCAATAAGATTGCCAATCTCCTTGTCTTTGGCAGTGATGGTGCCTACCTGAGCAATCTGCTCCTTACCCTTTACCTCGGTAGATACCCGCTTGAGCTCGTCAACAATAGCCCGGGTCGCTTTCTCAATACCTCTTTTCAGTGCCATGGCATCAGCCCCGGCGGCGACATTCTTGAAGCCTTCACTGATAATAGCGTGAGCCAGGATGGTAGAGGTAGTAGTGCCATCACCACAGGCATCATTGGTCTTGGATGCTGCTTCCTTAACTAATTGAGCTCCCATGTTCTCAAAGGGGTCGGGAAGCTCAATATCCTTGGCGATGGTGACCCCGTCATCAATTACATTGGGTGCCCCAAATTTTCTGTCCAGGGCAACGCAGCGCCCCTTGGGTCCCAGGGTTACCTTGACGGCATTAGCCAGGGTATCGACTCCTTTTTTTAGAGAATGTCTCGCATCCTCACCAAATATAATCTGTTTAGCCATTTTTGCCTCCTTAAAACTAGTTCCACTTATTACTTGGTTTTCTTAGCCAGAATATCACTCTCACGTAAGATTATTAGTTCTTCATCGTCAATCGTAATCTCGGTGCCTCCATATTTAGAATAGATTATCCGGTCGCCCACCTTGACATCCATGGCTATCCGTTTACCATCCTCGGATAACCTGCCTGGGCCAACAGCAATAACCTTACCCTCTTGGGGTTTTTCCTTAACAGTATCGGGCAGAACAATCCCCCCCTTGGTCATCTCTTCTCTCTCAATCGGTTTGACCACTACCCGGTCAGCCAGTGGTTGAAGTTTAGCCGCCATTCTAAAACCTCCTTGCTCAATTTATTAGCAGTCTCAGGGGGAGACTGCTAATCACTATAATAGTATAGATGAACATTTGTCGCAAGTCAACAAATATAATTTGCAGTTATTGGCGTCAGTTAAGAGGCATTTATAGTTTTTTTCAGCCATTTATCCCCTATAAAATGCTCTCTGTTTCAATTCTTGCCTTTAATCTTCCACCTCTTGGGAGAGATTTGATTGGGTCGGACAGTGTTTATTGAAACCTCACCTCCCTTCTAAGAATAAATCCTAAATTCTAATTTCTAAATACTAAACCCTGAATTCAAAGCATGAGGATTTGGTTTTGTGTTTGGTAATTAGTGCTTTGAACTTGTTTAGAGTTTCGTGCTTAGAATTTGGGGTTTTACTTACTCCCCCTTCCCTTATTAGGGAGGGGGAATTTAATTGTAAGAGAGGCAACGCCTCTCTTTGACTCTCCTTCAGTATTTCTCTTTCTGAGGGAGTGCAGGTAAGAGAGGGGGCTTTGCCCCCTCTTTAAAGTCTCTTCCCTCTCCTTTTTAATGAGAAGAGGATAGGTTGCTAAATAATCTCTTGGATTTGACAATTTACACTAAATCGTGTAAAATTTAGTTGTGAGTGACCGGAGCCAGGAGAAACGAAGGCAGTGGAATAGCCACCGTATCCGGGCCCTGAGACGGAGTTTAGGTCTGACGCAGCGTGAGCTGGCAGAGAGAATGGGTACACGGCAGCAGACAGTAAGTGAATGGGAGGTGGGCATGTACCAGCCCCGTGGTGCTTCGGTAACACTCCTCTCTATTATTGCTGAGCGGGCCAAATTCAAGTATGAGGCTATCCCTGAGAAAGGAGCGAAACAGCCCTAATATAATAACAGGGTATAGTTGGGACTTTATGATGGTTTGGGACAAACCATTTTTATTAGGTCATTGATACACGGTAACGTGTTAACAGAGTTAAGGAGAAGCGAAGCCTCTCTTAATAAGAACCTGAAGGGTGTAAGGTGAGATGAGTAATCTCTCGGAGGGCCAAGTAATTAAAATCTGGCAGCACCTGTTACTGAGTAGAAGTGAATTGACCGGCGAGCAGGGTGAGTTGATAAAGGTAATCTACCCGGGGAGGACTAATGATGACCGAGGGGCTGATTTCCGGGATGCAGTTGTCGTTATCAACCAAGAGCTAGCGAAAGGTGATGTAGAAGTTCATGTCAGTTCTAGTGATTGGCGAAGCCATCAGCACCACCACGACCCGGTGTATAACCGGGTAATTCTCCATGTGGTGATGTGGCAGTAGCAAAACTATCTAGAGCTGGCATTCTAAACTCTATAGTTAAGTCATCGAGTCCATTTAGTAGTGCCCGGCTCACCAATAACTTAATAATCTTCCACTTTTCTTCCTCACTAAGGCTGCAATTTAGCCTCTCCTGCATTACCGGAATTAGCTGTCTGGCCTGCTGGTAAATATTCTCAGCATCACCCTGGAGTCTCTTATCAGCGAGCAAGCTATCAATCTCAGTTTTACATTGCTGCTCATCTTCTTGTATAGCCTGAAGCTGCCTTTGAAGTTCCTCTTCCGTATAAAATTCCTTCCTGAAGCCGGTAATCACTATATCTTTCTCTTTCTCGAAATTAGCCGACTTCTGTGATAGTTCCTTTAGTTTCCCCTCAATGGCGTCTCTTTTTTCTGCTACATATTTCACTCTGGATTGAATAGCTGCCTGTAATCCACCTTCGGACTCTAAAACTCCCTTTACACCTTGCCATAGCCGACTAGCAATGGGATGATATTTAACTGACTTAGGATCACGGCAATTATAGAGGTGAGGATGGAATGTCATACCTCGGCATACCAATCTGGGTTCCCCATTGCCACTATGGATTAGAAAGCTTTTACCGCATTCCTCACAGAACAAAATATGCTGAGTAAGATAGACTGCCCTAGTATTACGAGGGCTAAAACGCTTGTTGCTTTGCCGTTTAGCCTGGGCTGCCTGCCAAGTCTTCTGACTGATAATAGCTGGCACTGGCATGGACACCCACTCACCCTTGTCTTTTCTCTTCCCTGTTGATCCCTGACGCTTGTTATAGTAGGCTACTCCTGTGTAGCATTCTGAAGCTACTAGTTGGGACACTTTTTGAGCCGTCCAGCCAAGCCGGCTTTGCTTCTTCGTAGGTACGCCGGCATTATTTAACCTTCTAGCAACCTCGTAGACTGAAACCCCTTCAATATACCAGTCAAAAATTTGCCGCACCCCTTTAGCCTCAAAATCATTGATGATCCACTGTTTGGTTCTATGGTCGTAATCATAGCCAAAGGGCGGTTTGGGATGGTTGTTTCCCCTCTTAATATTGCCTTCGCGCCCTGCTTGTGTCCTTGCCTTGATATTATCTAGTTCCATCTTGCCTACTATAGACAGCATAGCAAAGTAATTCATATCCAGATTTTCCTCTACTGCTTCTATACTGATACCAAGTGGTTCAATAACTTCCATAAGTGCAGCAGCGGGATACATACCTCTAGATAATCTATCTGCCTTCCAACAAACTATCAGGTCAAATTTATTAGCCTTAGCGTCATTAAGCAACCGCTGAAACTCAGGGCGCTTACTTTTAGCACCTGAGTAGCCAATATCCACATACCTATCAGATATTGTGTAGCCTTTCTCTTGGCAATATTTTTCAATCCTCTGGACTTGCTCTGGGATGCTGACTTTGTCTTCCTCTCCCTGACCAAGTGTTGACACTCTAGCGTAAAGTGCAGCCTTCATCATCACACTCCTTTCCCAAAATCTGGAATACTTCTCCTAAAATCTTCTGGTGCTCAAAGGTAACTCCACCTTCTGCAAATCTACTTGTTGTGCTGGGCGGCATGAGCTTTCCCAATCCACAGAATAACTGACGTGCTTGACTCACTATTGCTGAATTTTTCTC
>DATKVW010000117.1:0-12771 GCA_035529875.1 Dehalococcoidales bacterium
GAAACTCACCCTCTTAATCCCCCACTCCTTAAAAGGGGATAGGGTTAATAAACAACTTTAATCACTAAAGTTGACAATAGAGCCATGGCTAAACTATATTAAACTTGCCTCAAAATTAGTTTCAATACCCTAAGTTACCAAGAATAAACATAAGCTAGTAGTCTGGCAGAAGGGGGGATGAGCATCATGGCAGCCAAGGCTTTTGTGCTAATGGAAACAGTGGTAGGTAAAAATAAGGAGGTGGTTGATGCCCTCAGGCAGCTAAAAGGGGTGAAATCGGCGGATACCGTAACCGGACCTTATGATGTTATCGCTATAATTGAAGGAGAGACCCTGAGTAATATTAGTGATTTAGTAACCGATAAAATTCATCCTCTTGCTGGCATTGCCCGAACAGTGACTTGCCTGACAGTGTAACCTCCTAAATTCGCATCTAGAAAGAATCATACTGTGAAGATTGTTATCGCTCCTGACAGCTTCAAGGGAAACCTCAGTGCTCTGCAGGTATCTCAAGCCATAGAGAATGGTATCAGGCGTGTAGTCCCTGATGCAGTAACCGATATCGTCCCCATGGCTGATGGCGGGGAGGGAACAACACAAGCCCTGGTTGATGCCGTTGGTGGGGAAATAATACCAGCAGAGGTCACCGACCCGCTAGGTGGTCGTGTCATTGCTCATTGGGGACTGATGAGTGACAAAACCACCGGTGTTATTGAGATGGCTACTGCTTCTGGTCTTAATCTCGTCTCACCAGGAAAGCGTAAGCCATTAGTGACTACCACCTATGGTACTGGAGAGCTAATTCGGGCCGCACTGGACAGAGGCTGCCGAAAATTGATAGTTGGCATCGGTGGTAGCGCCACCAACGATGGCGGTGCCGGGATGGCTCAAGCCCTGGGCGCTAAGTTACTGGATGCCAATGGAGCACAGCTTGCTTTCGGTGGCGCCGCACTGGCTGACCTTGACCGCATTGATATTACCAATATAGACCCTCGTCTGGCTGACTGCGATATCCGTATAGCCAGTGACGTTACTAATCCTCTCTGCGGTCCTCAGGGAGCTTCCGCCGTTTACGGACCCCAAAAGGGAGCTACCAAGGAAATGGTAAAACAGCTTGACGCAGCACTGGCACACTATGCTGACATTATCAAAAGGGACCTCGGTATTGACATCAGAGATGTGCCCGGGGCAGGGGCTGCCGGAGGGCTGGGAGCCGGGCTCATTACTTTTCTAAAGGCCAAGCTACTACCGGGCATAGAAATCGTTATTCAGGCGACCGGGCTCGCCAAGCACCTGAAAGATGCTAATCTTGTTTTTACCGGTGAGGGCAGGATTGACAGCCAAACGGCTTGTGGTAAGGTACCGGTAGGAGTTGCCCGAAAAGCCAAGACCTTCGGATTGCCGGTTATTGCCATCGCTGGTGCCATAGGCGACGGTTACCAGGCCGTTTATGAACAGGGAATAGACGCTGTTTTTGGTATCGCTCCCGGTCCCATCAGCTTTAACCAGTCTCTGGCAGAAGCCGAGAGACTAATTGCCGATGTTGCTGAGCGCGCCCTGCGATTATTTATGTGCGGAATGGAGCAGGTACAGAATCGCCAAAAGTTTTAAAGGGGAAAAATGTCTGCTATTAAGTTACCTCAACTAGCCTGGTATGGTATTAAAGAGCTTGAGCTTCCGTTACCTGATAACTGGTCAGTGAAGTTTTATAATATGGCTGGTTTTGACCGCCCGGCGATGAAGCCAGAAGCAATGAAAGCTGCCATAGCTAATCCCATCGGCTCACCACCCATCAGAGAGCTGGCTCGGGATAAGAATGAGGTAGTCATTATATTTGACGATATGACCCGCGCCACCAGGACTCATGAGATAGTACCCTTTGTCTTAGAAGAGCTGGCTGAGGCTGGCATTACTGATGATAGAATTCAGTTCATCTGCGCCTTAGGCGCTCATATGGCCTGGGACAGGACACTATTTGCCAGGAAACTCGGCGAGAATATCCTAGCCCGATTCCCCGTCTATAACCACAACCCTTTCGCCAACTGCACCTATGTAGGTACAACCAGCTATCAAACCCCAATTTATATCAATGCTGAAGTAATGCAATGCAACCTCAAGATTGGCATCGGTGCGGTAGTCCCCCACCCCAATACCGGCTTTGGCGGTGGCGGGAAGATTATCTTGCCCGGCGTATCCGCTATGGAAACTATCGCCCAGTTTCACCGCGCCGAGAATGAATACAAGCAAAAGTACCCAGACAGGCAGGATATAGGATATGGACTCTTTGACCATAACCCGCTACGACTGAATATCATCGAAGCCACCGCTCTAGCCGGTCTGGATATAAAAATAGACAGCCTGCTTAATGTCTGGGGGGAGACAACCGCCATCTTCGCTGGAGCTTTGAAACCAGCTTACGAGGCTGCTGTTGCCGAAGCCAGGACTCATTATCTCACCCCCAAGACCAGCGGGGAGGAAATTCTTATCGCTAACACCTTTGTCAAAGCTAACGAGGCGCTGATGATTGGCTTACACGTTCCCTTCGCTGCCACCAATGGTAGAGAGATGGATATTGTCCTTATCGCTAACGCTCCTGACGGTCAGGCTGTCCACTACTTGCTGGGTAACTTTGGTAAAACCTTTGCCAGCGAGCAGAAGCTGGTGACGAAGATTCCTCCACACATCAACCACCTGATTATTTACTCCGAGTACCCCGACCTTACCGGTCTCGGCTATGTCGAGAAATCAGACAAGGTTATATACGTTAACCGCTGGGACGATGTTCTGCGGATTCTGCGACAATACCATCCGTCTGATGCCAAGGTAGCTGTGTATCCCAACGCCGAGATTCAATACTGTGCTTGAAAATGAACGAGCATGTGTTCAATGAATTCCTCGCTAGCCGTGACACGCTTCGGGTATATCAGGGGAGTAGGCTTCTCTTTGCCTCCAATAAAGAGAGACTGCTGCCACTGCTGGAATATATTGATAAGTCAGCTCCCTATGAGAAAAATGTCATCGCCTTTGACCGGGTGGTCGGTAATGCTGCTGCTTTACTGTTAACCAAAATACTCTGCCGCAAAGTCTACAGCCCTTTGGGCAGCCAGCATGCCGCCAGGACACTGGATAGCTCCGGTATCAGCTACCACTTCACGGAAACGGTACCCTATATCCAGAACCAGAGCCAGCAGGATATGTGTCCTATGGAGAAACTATCGTTGAACAAAAATGCCGAGGAATTCTACCAGGCGTGTTTATCTTCACCGGGTCATAGCTTCTAGCTTCGCCACCACCTCGTCTACCGTCTGGTCAGCAGTAGATGCTCCAGCAGTTATACCTATATGGTGTTGACCCTCAAGCCAGGATGGTTGAATCTCATCCGCAGTCTCAACGAGATAGGTGGCAGTGGCTGTAGAGCACAATTCGGCAAGATGGTGAGAATTAGCACTGCTATGACCGCCGACAACCAGCATCAAATCCACTTTATTAGCTAACTCAAGGGCTGTTGCCTGCCGTTCCCTGATATCATGACATATAGTATCAATAATGCGCAGCTCGGAATCTTTGGTCAGGGCGGAATCAATAAGATTCTTGACAAACTGGTTAAAATGGGCTGGTATCTGTGTCGTCTGGGACAGTACGCCTAAATGACGAGGCAGACGGTCAAAGCCAACTAGAAACGCCTCATCCAGAGCAGCTACCCCTCTATTATTAGCCGAGCCCAGAACAGCCTTAATCTCAGGATGGTTAGCGTCACCATATACGATAACAAAAAAGCCTAATTCAGCCAACCTGCGAGCAACCACCTGAGCACGGCGAACAAAGGGGCAGGTAGTATTGATTATACCAATATTTCGCTCCTGAATTTCCTCCTTCACCTGAGGGCTTACTCCGTGAGCACTGGTAACTACCACATCGTCCTGGATATCATCCAAACTTTTGGCTATCTTAACCCCAAGCTCAGCCAGTTTTTGCAGCACGGGACGGTTATGCACTATCGCCCCTAATGTCTCCACCCCATCCCGCTTACGGGCAACCTCCTCCACAATATTGATGGCTCGCCTGACCCCAAAACAAAACCCTATCTTCCCCGCTTTTTCAATCTTTAACGCCATCTAACCTCCCTGTTTGTTATAATTCCCCTGATATTCCGCCGGGAGAAGCTCAGCTATGTGTTCCATCATAAAATTCGTAAACTCAGCCACCTGTGCCTTGGTCAATCTACCACTTACTGATGGCGGAGAGAAAGGACAACCAATGTTAACTATTATCTCAGGGCGACGCCATAACCAGGCTATACCCTTAATTTTTTCTGTGCCGGTAATACCTACTGGAAGAATGGGAACACCACTACGCAAGGCTATTACCGCTGCGCCAGAAAAGGCAGGCATTAATTGAGCATTCTGGCTTCTCTGTCCTTCGGGAAACATAACCAAAACCAGACCCTTGGCCAATACCCGGTCTGCCTTGCGTAACGCTTTCCTGTCCAGCCGTCCCCGGTGCACCGGAAAGGCACCACAGCCAAGCATAAAGTAACTTAATAGTCGGGAATGAAATAGCTCGTGCTTAGCCATAAATATTGCCTTTCTTCCCAGACTGACACCGACTAGCGGAGGGTCGGCTAAGTTAATATGATTAGCCACTACCAGCAGAGGACCGCGATTGGGGACATTCTCCTTACCCCTAATCTGCCAGCGAGTCAGAAGATTCAGCAATACCGTTATTAATAGCTTAACAATAGGATAAAACCAAAGCACCGCCTACCTCACTTAAAAAAGTTTATTAATTATAGCCTATAGTCAATGTCAAGCACAAACCTTAATTAAAGAGATTATTTGTAACCCTATTCCCTTTTAAGGAGTGGGGGATTAAGAGGGTGAGTTTCTAGCCAAATTCCTGGGAGGACTTGGGAATGAACTTACCAACCCCTCACCCTTTATCCCTCTCCCCTTCATAAGGGAAGGGGGCCAGGGGGATAGGTTCCAAACGAACATCTAAAAGGGGTAAAGCCTACAGTGAAAGCCAAAATTCCCATCAGGAAATTCCGAACTCATAATGACTCACAAGATTAGATTCAATAATCCGCCGACCACTAGGGCTACCGAAATCATTATCCCTGCTGATTTAAGCATATTTATTACACCGAGCTCTCTCAGAAAGACGACAAAGGTAGCAATACACGGGAAAAACATAGCCAAGACCACACTTCCCACCACTAATTGTTTCGCACTCAATGCCAAGGGAGCCAGCATACCCAAGGCTATGTCCTTACGCAGAAAACCAATTACCAAAGCGGTCACCGACTCTTTAGGCAGTCCCAGAAGACCGGTCACCACCGGTGCGGTAAAGTTAGCGATAGCGTCAAATACCCCTACCAGATAAAGGATATTGATTACCAGGATGGCACCTAGAATTATGGGAACAGCCTCTGCCAGGAATCCATAGACCCTCATCCATAGTTTTTGCAGCACAGTTTGCCATGGCGGCAGACGATAAGGTGGTATCTCAATCAATAGTTCCGGGCTAAACCCTCTTACCACCCGATTAAGTATAAAGCCTAAAATAACCCAGACTACAAGCAGTGTCCCGTAGACAATGGCAACATACTGCCCTCCCTGGGCACCAACCAGACCAAATATCATCGCCTGCAGGGCAGCACAGGGCACGGCGATAGATATTAGCGTCGCCGCAATAAATCTCTCCCTTTTGCTTTCCAGAATTCGGGTGGCTAATATAGCTGGCACATTGCAACCAAAGCCGAGCAAAGTAGGAATGATGGCATATCCGTGCAAACCAAGACGGTGCATAATATTATCCATTAACACCGCTAGCCGCGGCAGGTAGCCTGTGTCTTCAAGCAAACCTAATGCCAGATAAAAAGAGATAATATACGGCAAAACCATAGCAAAAGGAACATATAATCCGCTGGTCATTAATCCGAACGACTCAACGAAGTTGATTTCTCCGCCAGTTACCTTGCCAACCACGATATCGTGGAGGAAACCACCACCACCCATCAGGTAACTTAGCTTCATCACTACCGGTGCCCACAGGTTATTAAACAACGGGTCCAGCACATAATTTATCAGGCTCTCACCAATGAAACGAACCGAAAAGAACACGCCGACTAAAACAGCTAACGCCATGATGCTCCCGGTTAATGGTTTCACACTGGCATCTTCAAGATATTCAAGCCAGGTGTGATGACGATGGGTAATATGCTGAACCTGGCCTATAATGGTACCAATAGCTGCCCAGCGCTCATCGCGACTAAGAGCAGATTGGTTTGGTGAAACAGCTCCGGGAATATTCTCTACCAGCTCTTTTATACCCTCACCGGTTACCGCTACCGTGGGAACAATCGGCACACCCAGCATTTCCCTCAGTTTATCCAAATCAATGTGTATTCCGCGGTGCTTGGTATCATCCCAGATATTCAAGGCTATTATTACCGGGATATTCCTCTCCAACAACTGCAAGGTTAAATAGAGGTTTCGCTCCAGATTGGTGGCATCAACCACATTGATGACTGTATCTCCGTTTTCCAGCATGCGTAAGGCTATTTCCTCCGCTTCACTGGTTGGCTCCAGAGTATAAGTGCCGGGGACATCAATAACCTCAGCCTCCTCTTCACCAAGCTTCATAGAGCCACGGGTGTAGCTTACTGTAGTCCCGGCATAATTAGAAGCAATTACCTTGACCCCGGTTAGACGGGAGAAAACAACACTTTTGCCCACATTGGGGTTGCCCATCAGCAGTATTTTCATCGTGGTTTAATCCAACTCAACTATTATTCGGTTAGCCATACCAAAGCCAATAGCCACCCGAGCCGTGCCTACCTGAACGGTTACCGGACCTCGCATAAACATAGCACTAAGCTTGGTTATTCTCTGACCCGGTCTGATTCCCAGGGCACTGAGACGGCTAATAATCCAGCGCCCCCCTAAAATCTCAACCACCCTACCTCTCTGCCCGGTCTGCATTTGTGTCAGAGTCACCTGTTTCCCTGATGGCGCAAATCTGTGCCTGAATCCAGGCATAAACCCAAACTTGAATCCGGGTATAAATCTGTGTCTAAATCTGCGCATAAACCAGTGCAAAATAAATACTCCTATTCCTGGTGACACTTGCCTGCCGAGGTCTCAAGTAAAATTAACCTTATCTGTAATATCACCGCAAAGTTACTTTCTATCCCGGCGGCACCTGGAGCAATACCCTGTCATCTGAACCTCAACCCCGGTAACCTCAAAGCCCTTCTCCCTGGCTATATCATCCTTCATCTTCTGGGTCAGCGGACACTCAAATTCCACCACTTTACCGCAGTTCAGACATACCAGATGGTGATGCTCAGCTGCTGGTTTAGCCTCATAATGATGATGCGCCTCGTCAAAATGGAGTTCCTCAACCAAACCGAGCTGCTTTAACGTCCGCAGCGTCCGATAGACAGTAGACAAACTGAGACGAGATTGCTTCTCCCTGGCTCGGCGATAGACTGCATCAGCATCCAGGTGTCCGCGCCCGCGACGAATAATCTCCAGAATCAAAGCTCGTTGATTGGTAACTCTCGTCCCGGCAATGTTTAATGCTCTACGGCTGCTATCTAATGGCTTAATCTTGGTATTCATAGCTTATTGCTAATGCATATCATTTGCAATCATTTTAATCCATAAGAATACCTTTGTCAACAACCGGCAAGAAAATTTGTTTTGAAACTCTTCCTCTGACCCCTTCCAAAAATAAATCCTAATCTCTAAATCCTAAACAAATTCAAAATACTAATTACCAAACCTTAAGGATTTGGGACTTAGAAATTAGAACCTATCTTGAGAAAGCGGAGTGTCTGAGAGGGGCGCTAGCCCCTCTTTCAAAACTATTTCCCCCTCCCTTGTAAGGGAGGGGGATAAAGGGGGTAGGTTGCTAACCAATATCTAAGAGGGTAAAGGGGCAGGTAAACAGTATCAATCAACAAGAAAAGCCTCCCCGATGAGCCACCACCGGGACTATATTCTCAGGCTTGCAGTCGCCTTTTTATCTCCAGAATAGAGGCTTGAGCCGCCAGTTCGCCCCGTGAAATACATTCCTGGGCGCGATGGAAATCACCACCACCAATATGCGCCATCTGGGGTTCAATCACAATGTCGGCTTCCTCAAAACTGGACTTCACCAGTGAGTAAGTGCCGATATATATGGACTGCATCATTATACTGAAGATGTGGGGTTCTTTAGCCCCTTCTTTCCCCTCTTTATCCACCCAGTGACTCCTCTCCCTAACATCAGGGATAACATTGACGGCTATGATAATATCAGCTCCCATCTGTTTGACAACACTCACCGGTACCGGGTTAACCAGACCACCATCCACCAGATACCTTCCTTCCCGTTTAACCACCGTGAATATTATGGGGAGGGAGATGCTGGCTCTCACTCCCTCAAGCACCGACCCCTGATTAATTACTACTTCCTCACCGGTCATTATATCGGCTGCCACACAGGAAAAAGGTATCTTCAAATCCTCAAATTTTACATCATCAACGATTGACCCCATCAGCTCTTTAACCTTCCTGCCCCCAATGAAGCCAGTCCTGGGCAGAGCAAGGTCCATCAGCGGGACCAATTTTTTCCAGCCCATATTCATAGCCAGTCCCTTGATCTGGCTGGCATTATTACCCTGAGCGTAGAGAGCACCCACTGCTGCCCCGACACTGGTGCCGGCAATCATATCAACAGAAATCCCTTCCCTTTCCATAACCTCCAGCACCCCAATGTGAGCCAGCCCCCGCGCCGCACCACTGCCCAACGCCAACCCGACCTTCTTCCTCATGACCACAAATCCTCAATATCCTTTTCTGCCGGTTTGCCGGGGAGAAAGTCCTTGTAGGACTCAGCCGAACCATACTCCCGGCTCCTGAATACCACCGGCATCGGCACCGCATGGCCGAAGATAAGCGCCTGCTGCTTGGCTGCCAGCTTGGCTAACACCGACTTCAGTTCACTCTTCCCCGATACGCCAGCCAGCACACTATCAATATCACGCTCATTATCTAACAGGCAGGTTATCTTGGTACCAATCTGGGACATAACCTCATCATCAATGCCACTGGGTCGCTGGTCAATCACCAGCAGGGTAACATTATATTTACGCATCTCGCGAGCGATAGTACCGAATATGGTCTGGTTCGCCAATTCCGGATTGAGGAATTTATGTGCTTCCTCAATAGTTATTACCAGGGGCGTAGGCTTAGCAATATCCTCACCCATCGCCCTTTCCATCCTTGCCTGATACTGGGCATAGATACGGCGACTGAGCATATTCGCCACCAGAATATAGGATGTAATATCCCTGAACCGACCAAACTCCAGAACCACATTGATACCCCGGTCAAGATAACTCAAAATACTATCCACAGCATTAGTCGGAGCGTGAGGTTCTATAAAGGGGAGCCGCCGGATAGTCATCAATCCCCGCTGCAAGTTCTGCAGGGTGCTCTCGTGTATATTTACACCCTCGGGCAGCTCATCAACACCCTTTAAATCAAGAGTGTTCTGCAGCCAGTCCTTGCCAAACTGCCGGCGTAGCTGGTAAACAGCTTCAACGGCAAGCTCGGTAAGATTCAGGGTCTGGCGCAGCAGCCCGATATCCTCAGGCTCAATTTCGTCATAGCCAATCCTGACCACAAAGTCGGTGCTTACCTTGCGCCGCCTTGAATTTTCCTCGTCAAGGGTGAACACCGCCACTCTATCCTGGAAAAGCTGCTTCAGTGCTTTTACCGGCGGACCGCCCTCGCTGGTTCCCGCCCAGCCATACTCATTATGCATATCAAAGATTAGATTCACCGCTTTGCTCTTCTGCAGCATGCCAATAAGCAGAATCCTGGTGAGGAATGTCTTGCCGGTGCCGCTCTTGCCAAAGACACCGTTGGAACGCTTCACAAACTCCTCCAGATTAAGGCAGAGCTTGGTTTCCATATCCAGCGGATTGCCAATCCAGAACCTTTCTTCGTCCTCTTTGCCAAAGACCAACTCAATATCCCGCTCCGAAGCCAGGTTTACCGGCGAAAAATGACCGGGAATCGTCTTAACCGGCTGGGGACCTTCAAGGAGACTGTCAACATCACCGCCGATGGTGAGATAGGAAGATACATGCAATGTCCCATAGGTGCTGGTGCCGGCCAACACCTCGGCGATAAAGGGGTCAGCAACATCGGGCGGGGTCTGGGTAATATTTGAGTCGGTTACCCCCAGGCTGACATCGGTTATCATGCCGAAGAAACGCCGCCTGTTTCCCTCAATGGTTACATAGCGTCCCACCACCATATCCTCCACCGAAGCCGAGCTATCCAGCCTGACCTCTACCCCTCTGGTTAATGAACCGGAGACAACAATACCCAGCCTGTCATTCATTGCTTAATCCTCCCCAGAATAGCCTTGAATTGATTAAAATCGCCGCTGAGTAATACAGCCAGCTCTTTGCCGGCAGCCACCAGGAAGGCACGGCGGTCTTCATGCGCCTGACTCATCTGACGCAAGCAGGCAGATACTATTTCATCTACGGGAACCGTAAGGTGACTGCTAATCAATATATTGAGGAAGTCAAAGGACTGGCTGAACTCCTTCACCTCTTCCGGGGAGCAAAGGTAAACAAAGCCATGGATTCGGGCGGGCTGGGGCGATAAATAATGATGCAACTTATCACCTTGCCGGTGCCCCACCACCAGAGCGTTGAACTCACTTCTGAGCAACTTTAATAGCTGAGGGTTGGAGCGATAAATCTCCTCCTCACTAGCCTCGTCCTTGCCCCGGGCAATAGGACGCCGCCCCGGCTCCAGGCTGGTGGTGGCGGCATTATAGACAACGCCATATAGCTCCCCACCTGAGTCCCCGGTCTTTACCAGACTGCCTAGCGGGGGCGACTGGTAGAGTTCGTAGCACTGGGCAACAAAATCGGTGGTGCTGGCTTCAACAACCTCTCCCACTCTTTCCACTTCATAACCCCCCTTTGTGAAATTCTAATATCTAAGCACTAAATCCAAATTTCAAATTTAGAATTTATTCTGTTACTTGAGCAGGGCTTTCCTGCCGACAACCTCCTGCTTTTCGTACCATCGCTGGACAGCCTCAATTACCTCATCAGGGTGGTCACAAACTATCAGCAGGTCAAGGTCTTCTTCAGAGATAAACTCCCTGGCTAAGGCAGTGTTCTGCAGCCAGTCCAAAAATCCTTTCCAGTATTCACTATTAAATAGCACCACGGGGAAGGGTCTCATCTTATGGGTTTGCATCAGGGTGAGCACCTCGGTTAGCTCGTCAAGCGTGCCCAAGCCACCGGGCAGGATGACAAAGGCAACGGCATACTTCACCAGCATAACCTTGCGAGCAAAGAAGTGATTGAAGGTTATTGACTTATTTGCATAAGCATTACAAGCCTGTCCCTCAGGTAGCTCAATGTTAAGCCCGACTGAGGTAACTCCGGCTCTAAGCGCACCCTTGTTGGCGGCTTCCATCACGCCGGGCCCGCCGCCGGTTATAACGGAGAAGCCCAGCTTTCCCAGCCGATAGGCTATCTCCTCGGTCTGAGCATATAGCTCGTCATCCGCTTTGAGTCGTGAGGAACCATAGATGGTTACTGCTGGCTCAATACCGGAAAGCTTATCAAAGCCCTCCACCAGCTCCCCCATAATACGGAACATGCGCCACGACTCTTCTTTAGCCAAATCATTTATTTCATATCCATTCGGCATATTACCCTCCCCGGGAGTCAAACCTCACCTGCTATTTTAGCGATTACCACTAGAATTTGAAAATATAACAATCTTCTTTCTGTCAGGTAACCCTATCCCCTTTATCCCCTTCCCCTTGATAAGGGGAAGGGGAATTAGTGGTATAAGAGAGGCTCCGCCTCTCTTTGACTCACCCTTTTTCTTATTTCTTCTTTTCCTTCGGCTTCTTGGGTTTCTTCACATTCTTTCTTCCCTTGCTTCCCATTTGTTTTGTCCTCCTAACTTTTAATAAAATGCTACACTACTCATCCACTGCCGCTAGCGCATCCTCACATACTTCTATTTCTACATCACTCTTATCAAGCCTAACTGTGTAGATAGGATATGATTCAGGCATATCTGTATTATCAAGATTTTTTACCAAGCTAGCCCGAGGTTCCACGATTACCCCGGTCTCATTTACATATTCTTCAATTTTGGGGTATTTCAAGTGTCCATGCTGATTTTTCACTTCTACGATTCTTACTTTTTGCCCTTTTCTATATTTTTGTATCATTGGAGAACCTCCTCTTTTCCCATTGCCTACTTTCCCAAACTGATTCACCAAGGCAAGTTTGAAGGGGCTTCGCCCCCTTAAAACCAGCTTAAAATTGTAGATTGCAATTGCCCCTTCTCTACAAGTTTTTCTATAACTGGACGGAAGGACTGAAAATCCCAGTCCGATACTCCAGCAGGTTTTATGCCTTTCCTAAGGAGGAAAAGAAATCCTCCCAGCAATTCGTTATATTTTATTGCTTTGTACCTATATTGCTTGTCGATTCCCTTTATTCCTCTACCCGGAGACAGACCACGTTCATCAGCCATTTTTTCTCGTTTAGCTTCCCACATCATTTCTGGGTATTCCAAGTCACTAACAGAGTTTAAGAATGCTTGAAAATCATATTGCCTCATAATAATTTACTCCTCCTTTTCCCCATCACCTATCACGGCAAGTTTGAAGGGGCTTCGCCCCTTCAAAGCCTATACCTCCCCCTCTCCTTCGAAGGAGAGGGGG
>DATKVW010000118.1:0-4820 GCA_035529875.1 Dehalococcoidales bacterium
CTCATCACCTACCTTTACTTCAGGTACATCAGTTACATCTACAATGCACTGGTCCATACATACCCTTCCCCGAATAGGTGCCCGTTGACCATGTACCAGAACCTGCCCGCAATTAGACAGCAAACGTGGCAAACCATCTCCGTAACCAAAGGATACCAGTGCTACTGAAGTATCCTTCTTAGCTTTCCATGTTAGCCCATAACTCACGCCCTCACCGGCTCTTATCCAATGAAGACGAACTACCCGAGATTTAAGACTGAGAACTGGCTGCAAAGGAATAGTCCTCCCAACGGCCGGTGAAGGGTAGACTCCATACATCGCTATTCCTACACGAACCATATCCAGATGAGTCTCGGGAAACATCAAAGTAGCAGCGCTATTGGCAGCATGCAAGAGCCTTGGCTCGGGAAGGTTAGTAGCTACCTCGAGAAAGCGCTGCAGTTGAGTTTCGGTAGTCCTTCGGTCTAGCTCATCTGCTGAGGCAAAATGTGTGTATAACCCTCCTACCTTTATTCTTCGCAGACCGGAAATAAAGTGCAATAAGTCAGCAATATCCCCGACGTTAGCCCCAGAGCGGTTGAGACCAGTATCTACCTTGATGTGTACAGCAATGGTGGTATCGAGGTCCTGAGCTACTCTGTTCAGAGTAAGGGGAAGTTCGGCTTCAACCACCGTAGGGGTCAGTTTCTTCTCGACCAGCGTGGCTGCTTGAGCATGTGGTACATTACCCAATATCAGTATTGGGATCGCAATACCAGCATCACGCAGTTCCGAGCCCTCTTCCAGAGAATAAACACCCAACCACTCTGCACCTGCTGCCACCGCTGCTTTCGTAACTGGAACCGCACCATGCCCATACGCATTCTTTTTCACTACCCCCATTAGTTGTACTCCCGGTTGCAGGTGCTGACGTAGACTGTTAATATTCTGAGTTAACGCACTTAGGTCTATTTCTACCCACCTATCGTTCATCTCTAAATTTTATTCCCTCCCCTTCACAATCTCCTCAGCTTTCCCGAGTCGCTTTTTATCTGCTTTTCGGCAGGCGGGATGCCACTTGCCCGATTACGGCTGGGGTCCCACGTCAATAGCCTGAACGCCTGACGTGAAATTTGCGCACGATAAAATCAATTGCCTGGCAATAAACTTGTGAGAACTCAACTGGTCTTCCACCCTCATCGCTTATAATCCAGCATAGTCCCTGCTCATCATACTTTGTAGCCCTCTTCACTAGTTCCTCCAGGCTTTCATCTTGGTCGTGTAGCCGGTAGTGGCAAGTAGCGTCTTGGGAAACAAGCAGCCTATACATAACTTACCTCCATATCCATTCCCAATCATTAAGGCTTAATTCCCAGTCTCTCTTCTGCCTTAGCGATTATCTCTCTGGTCATGTCAATCATATCAGGGCTTACTGAAACCGAGGTGACACCCCACTCCACCAGTTTCTCAGTAAGCTCAGGGTATACCGAGGGTGCCTGCCCGCAAATGGAGGAGGTAACCCCCATACTCCTAGCCGTGGTAACAGCCTTCTCTAGGGCTACCAGCACCGCCTCGTTTCGCTCGTCAAATATATCCTGTAACCTCGAACTATCTCTATCAATTCCCAGGATAAGCTGGGTCAGGTCATTTGAGCCGATAGATATACCATCAATACCGACCCCAATGAATTTCTCGATAAGAAAGATGTTAGACGGGACCTCAACCATCATCCACAGCTTAAAGTCGGCGGAGCTATGTAAGCCTCTAGCTTCCAGGTACTTCTTGATTTTAGCCATTCCGTTAACAGTGCGGACGAATGGAATCATGACCCACAGGTTCTTGTAGTTCTGTCTCACCCTCTTTATGGCTTCTATTTCTAGATCAAATATATCGGGGTCTCTAATATTTCGAGAGGCTCCTCTATAGCCAAGCATGGGATTCTCCTCAACCTCTTCGTATTCCTGTCCACCTTCCAGTTCTCGATACTCGTTGGTCTTGAAATCATTGGTTCGGTAGACTACCGGGCGTGGGTTAAAGGCTTTGGCAAAGGTATTAATACCTTCATAGAGCTTGTCGACAAATTCTTTCTCTCGGTGCTGCTTAATCATATAGCGGGGGTGTTGCCCAATCTGAGCAATCATGAATTCAGCGCGGAGCAAGCCTACGCCATCTACATTACGGGCTGCCACTGTTTCCGCCAACTCGGGTTCAGCCAGATTTACATAAACTCTGGTCTTTGTCTTAATTTTCCCCCTGGGAATAGCGGTAGGGATAGCCTTTTTTTCCTCATATACTCTTCCCTCATAAACCTTGCCCTGTGAGCCATCTACGGTAATTATCTGTCCATCACTCAGGGAAGCCACCGCTCGCTCAGTGCCGACGACACAGGGGATCCCTAGCTCTCTACTGATAATAGCGGCGTGGGCAGTTCTACCCCCGCGGTCAGTTACAATAGCCACCGCTCGCTTCATTGCCGGCACAAAGTCAGGCGTGGTCACTTCGGCAACCAGGATATCACCGCTGTCTACCTTGTCTATCTCGGAGGCATCAACTATTTTGACTGGCCCTGATGCCATACCGGGGCTGGCAGCTACTCCCGATAGAAGCACCGGGGCTTTAATTTTGGGTCTAACCTCGGTCACGGTCTCCTTAACAGTGGTTACCGGACGAGTTTGGACAATAAAGATTTGCCTATCCTCTTTTGCCCACTCTATGTCTTGGGGGAATTGATATAAATCCTCTATGCGTTTCCCTAACTTAGCCAGGCTAATTATGTCGTCATCAGCTAATTTCTGTTGGGTTTGACTTGAGGGTTGGAGCAGTACTTTAATATTAGTTTTCCTGTCGCTGGTTGGATTCCTTATCAGTTGCCATTCTTGCTTACCAATTTTTTTACTGCTGATTTTTAATCCCTCTTTATCAATAATATACAGGTCAGGGATTACTTGTCCTGAGACAAGGGTTTCACCGAGCCCAAAGACAGCCTCAATAACAATTTTACTTTTGTCGCTGGTCATCGGCTCCAGTGTAAACATAACCCCTGAGGCCTGAGACTGGATCATTCTTTGGACGGGGACGGCGATGCCAACCTTAAAATGGTCGAAGCCCTGTTGATGCCGGTAGAAGATAGCCCGTGGGCGAAAGAGAGATGCCCAGCACTCTTGAACGGCAGTTATCACCTCTTTCTCACCTTGCACATTAAGAAAGGTGGTCTGCTGCCCGGCAAAGGAGGCTGTAGGCAGGTCTTCGGCAGTAGCCGAGGAGCGTACCGCAACCAAGCCCCTACCCATTTTTATATAGGCATCTTGAATCTCCTGGGCTAATTCAGGCGGCATGGGAGCGTCTAGAATTACCTGTTTAACCTGGCTAGCAATTTGCTGAAGTTGTTTACTATTATTTGGTTCTAGTGATTTTAGCAGATTGCGAATCTTGTCAGTGAGTCCCGACTTCTGCAGGAAGTCGTAGTAGGCGTTAGTGTTTACAATGAAGCCAGGGGGGACCGGTATATGAGCGCTAGTCAGCTCACCTAAATTTGCTCCTTTACCACCGACAGTGGCTATGTCCTTTCTGGTAACCTCATTAAACCAAACAATAGCAGTCTCTTGCATATCACTATCCTTACGAACTGGTAAGCGGGATGCCCCTTGCCCGATTACGGCTGAGGTACCACACGGGAGGGGGAGTTGTCAGAGAGTGAAAAGCTCTACCCCCGTTTCCCCTGGCAGAGCCCGCCTTACCCCTTTAATATATGAACGTTTCGAGGGATGGTGACCATAACTTTATCACCCATCCTGCGCACACCATGAGTGGCAGGGTCGTATTCATCTATAATCAGGCTTTTGCCTTCAAAGTCAACTACATATTTGACCGTGGAACCGGCATACGTGACATTTGCTACAGTGCCCTTAAATCTATTTACCCCTATTGCCTCCTCCTCAAGTGAGCCTATATTTACATTCTCAGGCCTGATAACGAGATAAGCTTCCCCGCCCGCCTTGATATCTTCCTCGCTACTCAAAATTTCCAGTTCACCTAACTCCGTTGAGACAATGACGGGTTCCGTATCCTTTCCTGTACTCTTAACCTCTCCCTTTAAAATGTTAACATAGCCAATAAAACCGGCTATAAATTCATTATTCGGCTTTTGGTAAATTTCAACCGGAGTGCCAACTTGCTCTACTACCCCATAGTTCATAACGACAAGCCTGTCTGAAATAGTCATCGCCTCAACCTGGTCGTGGGTAACAAAGATGGTAGTTATATTCACTCGCCTCTGAATCTCACGAAGTGTGGTCCTCATTTGCACCCGAAGGTTGGCATCCAAATTGGAAAGTGGTTCGTCAAGCAGGAGAACTTTTGGATCCAGGGCTAAGGCTCTGGCAAGAGCTACACGTTGTTGCTGCCCACCACTCAGCTCATCAACATGCCGACTTCCCAATCCATCTAACTGAACCAGGTGAAGCAACTCCTCCACGCGCTCTTCTATCCGTTCCCTCTTCCATTTATGAACCTCCAGCCCATACCTTATATTACCTGCTACGGTAAGGTGAGGAAATAGAGCATAATTTTGAAAGCACATCTGGGTATCTCTTTTATCAGGAGTTATATCGTTAATTACCCGCCCCTCCAGAATGACTTCCCCCGAATCAGGTTTAATCAGCCCACTGATGATTCGTAATAAAGTGGTTTTACCACAACCACTCGGCCCTAAGAAAGCAATCAACTCTCCCTCCCTAATATCGGCAGAGACACCCCTTAATGCTTTAACCTCACCAAAGGATTTATGAATATCATCTAAAACTAACACCGATTTCCATTCATCACCCATTTTAACCCCTCCT
>DATKVW010000119.1:0-11758 GCA_035529875.1 Dehalococcoidales bacterium
TGGAAGAGAGGCTTCGTCTCTCTTCAACACTCCGATTAAATAAGCCCCTATCATCAAAGGAGATTGGGGAAAGATTATAGAGAGAGGCGTTAGCCCTTCTTCTATTTACCCCTTTGCAAGGGCAGCTATGCAGGGTGTCTAAGAGGGGCTAACGCCCCTCTTTTAAAACTATTTCCCCCTCCCTGGTAAGGGAGGGGGATAAAGGGGGTAGGTTGCCAACCAATATCTAAGGGGGGCTAAGCCTATATGAAATCCTAAATTATAAGCACGAAGCTCTAAACAAGTTCAAGGCACTAATTACCAAAACCAAAAACTCCAGGTTTAAGGTTCAGAGCTTAGAAATCAGAATCCATCTTGAGAAAGTGGAGTGTCTAAGAGGGGCTAACGCCCCTCTTTCAAAGCTATTTCCCCCTCCCTGGTAAGGGAGGGGGATAAAGGGGGTAGGTTGCTAACCAATATCTAAGGGGGGCTAAGCCTATATGAAATCCAAAATTATCTTGTTTTGACAGTTTTATTGTGCTATGATGAGTTTAGCGAAAATGACCACAGAGAAAGAGAAGGCGCTAGAGCTAGCTATCAGCCAGATTGAAAAACGTTACGGCAAAGGCTCAGTGATGAAACTGGGAGAGGCGGCGAGTATACTGCCGATTGAAGCTATTCCCAGTGGTTCGCTGGCGCTGGATGTAGCTTTGGGTATAGGTGGTATCCCCAGGGGGCGGATTAGCGAAATATTCGGTCCCGAAGCGTCAGGGAAAACTACCTTGGGTCAGCATGTAATTGCTGAAGCACAAAAGAGAGGAGGTTTAGCCGCCTATATTGACGTGGAGCATGCTCTGGACCCCTCTTATGCTGGTAATTGTGGTGTCAAACTTAACGATTTACTAATTTCCCAGCCCGATACCGGTGAGCAGGCTCTGGAGATTACCGAGGCGCTGGTCAGAAGTGGGGCGGTAGATGTGATAGTGATTGATTCGGTGGCTGCCTTAGTACCCCAGGCTGAAATTGAGGGGGAGATGGGGGATGCTCATGTTGGCTTGCAAGCCCGCTTGATGTCGCAAGCATTGAGAAAGCTGGCTGCCGCCATTGGTAAGTCGGGAACAGCGGTGGTATTCATTAACCAGCTTAGGGAAAAGGTAGGCATTATCTTTGGCAATCCCGAGGTGACACCGGGCGGCAGAGCTTTAAAATTCTATAGCTCGGTAAGGATAGACCTGAGGCGCATTGACACGATTAAGGGAGGAAATCAGATAATAGGCAATCGTGTCCGAGCTAAGGTAGTCAAGAATAAGGTTGCTCCCCCGTTTCGGAGTGCTGAATTCGATATCATGTTTGACCATGGTATAAGCAAGGAGGGTAATCTCATTGACATGGGAGTAGAGCTGGGGCTAGTGAAGAAAGCTGGTGCCTTTTTCTCTTATGGTGACATTCGCTTGGGGCAGGGTAGAGAGAGTGCTAAACAGTATCTGAACCAGAATGCTGAGCTTGCTCAAGAGATTGAGCAGCAGATTAGAGCCTCAGCCGTCACCACTCCTATTATGATGCCTAGTGAATAGGGATATCTAGTTAATCAAATAGGTTGGTAACTAATTAGCTGAGTAAGGCTGAGGCTTACGGTCTCAGCCTTGTTTATTAAAAGGAGTGTAGCAGGTTAATGGCAAAGATTACTGCCATTCGTGCCGGAAAAGGTCGAAAAAAGCGGGTAAATGTATTCCTGGATGGTAAGTTTGCCTTCAGCCTGGAGGCTGAGGTGGTAATGAAGAAAAACTTACAGGTAGGGCAGGAGCTGTCTGCCGAAGAACTAGAAGGGTTGACCCGAGCCGACTACTTTCACCGTTGCTGGAATGCGGCTCTTCATTATCTTGGTTACCGACCCCGCAGTGAGTCGGAAATAAAGCAGCGGCTTCACCGGCGTGGCTTTAATGGGGGTAGTGTAGATGCGGTGATAGCTCAGCTAAAAGAACAGGGATTGGTGGATGATGTAGAGTTTGCTCAGTTCTGGAAAGACAACCGGGAATCGTTCAGCCCGCGTAGCCAGTGGCTAACTAAGTTGGAGTTGAGGCGGAAGGGGGTGGCTGGCGATATTATAGACCAGGTG
Source organism: Dehalococcoidales bacterium (assembly GCA_035529875.1). Taxonomy (GTDB): domain Bacteria; phylum Chloroflexota; class Dehalococcoidia; order Dehalococcoidales; family DATKVW01; genus DATKVW01. Next base: position 2,096 of record DATKVW010000119.1, read on the forward strand.
GTTGATAGCATTGATGATGACCAGAGTGCCTATCGGGCAGCCCAGGGCAAGGCTCGTCATTTACCTCTGACTGACTATCAGAACTTTCGTCATCGGTTAGGCGAATATCTCAAACGACGTGGTTTTGGATATGGGGTGATAAATCATACTGTGGAGCAAATATGGCAGGAACTAGGCAATAAGGTCTGAATAACCTTGTGCCTTGACACTAAATTAGTAGATTAGTAGTATTAGCTATTTATGGTCTACCCCCGGTAGCTAAAGAGCTACAAAAGAAAGAGAGGTGAATATGATAGTAAATATATTAACTGTCTTCTTCAGTTTCGTTATCGGTGTGGTCTTTGGGGGTATGGCTGCCTTTCTGTTGGCTCGAGTCTGGATTAGCCGACAAATACACATCGCCGAGAGGACAGCGGCGAGGGTAGTAGTTGAAGCTAAGAATGAGTCTAAGAATGCACTCCGTGAAGCCAGGGAAGAGGCGGATAAAATCAAGTCGGTTTCGGAAACAGAGTACCGGGAACGGCGCTCCGAACTACAGCGCTTGGAGAATCGCTTATCCCAAAAGGGAGAGAGCCTGGAGCGTAAATTGGAGAGTGTGGAGCATCGGGAGCACAATCTGGCTGGTAAAGAAAAGGAGGTAGAGTCCATCCGGGCTCACCTTGATGAGGTTAAAAATAGGCAGTTAAAGCAGCTAGAGCTAATTTCAGGCATGTCCACTGCCGAGGCAAAACAAACACTGATTGAGAAAATGGAAGCAGAGATGGATGAGGAAACCTCACGGCGCCTGCGGGAATGGGAGGTTAAGCTAAAGGAGGAATCTCGCCACAAAGCCCAAGAAATTCTATCCCAGGCTATCCAGCGTTGTGCTTCTGAGGTGGTATCGGAGACTACCGCATCCAGTGTTCCCTTACCCAGTGATGAGATGAAAGGACGGCTCATCGGCAGGGAAGGTCGTAATATTAGAGCCCTGGAGCAGGCGACCGGCGTTGACCTGATTATTGATGATACCCCTGAGGCGGTAACCCTTTCTAGCTTCGACCCGGTGCGACGAGAGGTAGCCCGTCTGGCTTTAACCAAGCTTGTCCTTGATGGTCGCATCCATCCGGCCCGTATTGAGGAGGTGGTGGCTAAGACCAGGGAAGAAGTAGAAGCGACTATGTATAGTGCCGGGGAGCAGGCAGCCTACCAGATAGGGGTGCATGGATTACGCCCTGAGTTAATCAAGATGCTGGGTCGTCTTAAGTACCGCACCAGCTATGGGCAAAATGTATTAAACCATAGTATTGAGGTTGCTTATCTGGCGGGGATGATTGCTTCTGAGCTGGGAACCAATGTTGCCATAGCTAAGAAGACTGGACTGCTTCATGACATCGGTAAGGCAGTAGACCGTGAAGTAGAGGGCACTCACGCTGCTATCGGAGCTGACCTGGTTAAACAGTGGGATAAATCTCCCGAGGTAGTTCAGGGTATTGCCGAGCACCATGGCGAGACAGATACCACCAGCATCTGGGGATTTATTGTTTCCGCCGCTGATGCTATCAGTGGTGCCAGACCGGGAGCGCGGCGCGAATCATTAGAAAACTACCTGAAGCGCTTGAAAGCACTGGAAGGGATAGCCGAGGGCTTTAAGGGAGTGGAGAAGTCCTACGCTATTCAGGCTGGCCGGGAAATCCGCATTTTAGTCAAGCCTGAGGAGATTGATGATTTAGCGGCGATGCGGCTTGCCCGAGATATTGTTAAGAAAATAGAGGAAGGTCTGGAGTATCCGGGTCAAATAAAGGTCACTGTGCTCAGGGAGACAAGAGCGGTAGATTATGCTAAATAGGGAGTCCCAGTGTTAGTATTGGCTATTGGTGATATAATCGGCAAGCCGGGGAGACGGGCAGTGAGCCAGCTTGTGCCAAGCATCAGGCAGAAGTTAGGGGTGGACCTGGTTATTGCCAATGCTGAGAATGTTGCCGGTGGCTTGGGGTTGACTTCAGCCACAGCCGGGGAACTGCTGGATGCTGGCGTTGACGTCCTGACCTCGGGTAACCATATATGGGCGGAAAAGGAGATTATTTCCTACCTTGATAGTGATATGCCCATTCTGCGTCCATTGAATTATCCTCCCGGGGTACCGGGTAGAGGCTATATAATTATCGGTGGGACTATGGTAATTAATTTGATAGGGAGAACCTTTATGAGCAATTACGATTGCCCGTTTCGGGCTATGGACCAGCTTCTGGATGAAGTTAAGCCCAAACCGGCAGTTATTATTATTGATTTCCATGCTGAGGCGACTTCGGAGAAAGTGGCACTGGGACGATATCTGGATGGCCGGGTCAGTGCTGTGCTCGGTACCCATACTCATGTGGGAACTATTGATGCTCAGGTGCTGCCCCGGGGCACAGCTTATGTTACCGATATCGGTATGACCGGACCTGTTGATTCCATTATAGGTGATGATATTGACCAAGTGCTGCAGCGTTTTCTGACTATGATACCCTATCGTTTGTCGGTGGGTAGGGGCAAAACAATATTTAACGCCATACTGACCAGGATAGACGAGGATAGTGGTAGAGCGATAAGCATTGACCGAATCTATCATGAGGTAGGTGTATAATGTCAAAGGTAGACATTCACATACACTCCACTGCCTCCGATGGTCGTCTCACTCCGGAGGAGGTCGTTCGTAAATCAGCCGAAATCGGGTTAACGGTCATCGCTCTCTGCGACCACGACACTGTAGATGGAATTGCTCCGGCATTAACTGCTGCCAGAGCCTTCCCGTGGCTGAAAGTAATACCCGGTATTGAGGTCAGCACCGATGTTATTGATGGTGAAGCCCATATTCTGGGCTATTTTATAGATTATACCGACCCCAAGCTGCTGGTCAGGCTGGAGGGAATGCGCAATTCACGACGGGGACGGGCACAGAAGATGGTTGCCAAATTAGGGAATTTAGGTATTAAGATTGAATGGCAGCGAGTTCAAGAAATAGCGGGCAGTGGTTCGATGGGGCGTCCTCATATTGCTCAGGCTATGTTGGAGAAAGGTTATATTAGCTCAATCAAAGAAGCGTTCACTGATTATATAAGTCGCGATGGTCCTGCCTATGCCGAGCGAGAGAAGATAACCCCGGCTGAGGCAGTAGACATGATATTACAGGCCAAGGGATTACCGGTGCTGGCACATCCGTTAACTACTAATGACCCGGAAACGATGATTATTGAGTTAAAACAAGCCGGCCTGATAGGTATCGAAGCCTATTATGATGACTATACTGCTGATGAGGTTGGCAGGTTGGCAGGTTTAGCTAACAAGCATAATGTTATTGCCACCGGTGGCAGTGATTATCACGGGCTGGGTCTCAGTAATGAAACTATGCTTGGTGGAGTTGAGGTGCCTATAGAGTCAGCAGAGCAACTTATAGCTCTGGCAAAACAGCGAGGGCGAGAGCTAACTTAATAAGGAGATGCTGTGCCTGTTATATTTGGGTTACTAATAATAGCTGCTTATCTTTTAGGTTCAATACCAGCTGCTTATCTGGTGGCTAAGTGGTTGCGTGGGGTAGACCTCAGGCAGTATGGCAGTGGTAATATCGGGGCAACCAATCTGGCTGCTTTGACTTCCAAGTTGGTGGCGTCTCCGGTAATCATTTTTGATTTAGGTAAGGGAGCGTTGATGGTGGGGATAGCTCACCTCTTGGGTTTGGGGATTGTTGCCGAGGTAACGGTGGCTTTGGCGACAATTATCGGGCATAACTGGTCGGTCTTTCTCCGCTTTGGTGGCGGCAGGGGGCTATTAACTACTGTGGGGGTAGGTTTCGTGCTCCCGTCAATAAACAATATGGTGCCGTGGGTAATAATGGCATCCTTAGTCACCGACGCTATTGTTCTGCTTATCACCCACAGTATGCCGCTGGGAGTATGCTTTGCCATGCTCGTCTTGCCCTCGGTTAGCTTAGGACTCGGTGAGCCTCTCCCTGTTATCCTCGGCTATTTAATCATATTCTTAATCCTGGTGGTTAAACGGCTGGCGGTGCCGCGGACAGCTATTGCCGAATCGCTGAGTTATAAACAGCTGCTGGTTAATCGTCTGCTTTTTGACCGGGATATAAGGGATAGGGTAATCTGGCTTAATTGGCGGTCTGCCCAGTACTTAGAAAAGCAAAGGAAAGATTAAAAACAGTGCAATGAAGTGCACCTTTCACCCCGATGTCGAAACAAATTTAAGATGCGGTAAGTGTGGTAAGCCAATATGCCCCAAGTGCCTGGTGCAAACACTGGTAGGGGCAAGATGCCCTGATTGCGCCAAACTATATAAGCTGCCTACCTATCAGGTCTCTGCTACCTATTTTCTGAAGGCTATAGGCACCGGGGCAGGCATGGCTATTGTCTGTGGCGTTATATGGGGAGTAGTGAGAGGCTTGGTGCCTTTCTTTTACCTTAATTTTTTGTTGGCGCCGGCTGTTGGTTATGCTATCGGAGAAGTGATTAGCCTTTCGGTTAACCGCAAACGTGGTGCTATACTGGCTATTATTGCTGGTGTGGCAGTAGCCTTGAGCTATGTGGTTAGCATTCTTTCCCCGTGGGGGTTAAGTATTAATCTAGTTAGTATCATGCACCTGATTCTTGATATAGTAGCTCTGGGCTTGGGCATCTTTGTGGCGGTTAACCGTTTGCGTTAGCGAAATTTGGTTTAGAGAGGAGATGGATATTAATGCTTCCAGGTCGGGAAATATTCTGGAATGTCCCCTTTGGCGATGTGGTTCTTTATTCGTTAACCGTAGTCGTAATCGGCATTCTTCTCTACGCCTTCTACCGTCGTTATCGGCTATGGCGGTTGGGTGGGCCAAGCAACCGATTTAACCATCTGGTCAAGAGAACCTGGGCATTTATCGTTACCGCCATAATTGACGGCATATTTCATCGGAAATTCTTCGGCATAGCTGATGGGTTAGAGCATAGAGGGGTTTCTATGGAGAACCCCCTATCCGAAGGGGTTGGCAGTCCCAAAGGTGGCTTTCTGTCACTTAAGAATTTTATCTGGAGGGATTTTTATCCCAGAGAGCTCTACCCGGGAATAACCCATTTCCTCATCCTTGCCGGGTGTGGCATATTACTTCTGGGCGCCTTTACCGATTTTATCAGCCACTACTTCTTTCACTTTATGCACGGTTATGTCTATCTGGGGCATGCCCTGGTGGTTGATGTTGGCGGCATGATGGTCGCAGCTGGGGCGATATTAGCTATCATCAGGCGATATGCCATAAAACCGGATAGACTGGATAATATGCCTCAGGACTTGATTGCGCTTATCCTGATTTGTGTAGTGGTCTTTTTCGGCTTCATTCTTGAGGGACTGCGCATTGCTATTACCAATCCATCGTGGGCGCCGTGGTCGCCGGGCGGCTATGTCTTATCTCTAGCCTTTGGTGGGCTCAGTGAGAATGCCCTGTTAGCCACCCACCGCTTTATATGGTGGGTTCATATACTGACCACCCTGGGGGCGATAGTTTATGTCTCGCTCTATTTTAATAGACTATGGCATATAATCATTTCCCCGCTGAATGTGTTCTTCAAATCGCTGGAGCCTAAAGGAGCTCTGGTGCCTATTGATTTGGAGGCAGTGGAGACTTTCGGTGCTGGCAAAATTGAGAATTTTAGCTGGAAGCAACTGATGGATTTAGACGCCTGCACCCGCTGTGGTCGGTGCCAGGATAACTGCCCCGCCTATCTCAGCAGCAAACCACTGTCACCCAAGAAAGTAGTCCAGGACCTCAAAGCTACCTGGTTAGCGGAAGCCCCACGACTACTCCACGCCGGGAAGAAAAAGGAGAATCCCGGGGATGAAGGTCAAGCCCTTCCCGGTGAGGTGGTCACCGAGGATGAAATCTGGTCTTGTACCACCTGCCGTGCCTGTCAGGAGGTATGCCCTGTTTGCGTAGAACCCATGGTCAAGGTTGTTGAGCTGAGGCGAAATCTGGTTATGGAGCAGGCGGTAATCCCTGAGACAGGGGAGGGAGCATTAAAGAGCATTGAGGATAGAGGTCATCCCTGGCGGGGTACTACCTTGACCCGAACCGACTGGGCTCAAGGGCTTGATATTAAGACTCTAGCTGAGGATAGCGAAATAGACATTCTGTTCTGGGTAGGCTGCACCGAGGCTCTGGAGGATAGAAGCGTGAGGATAGCTCAGGCAGTGGGCAAAATACTAAAGCTGGCCGGGATTAAATTTGGCATCCTGGGTATTGAGGAAAGCTGCTGTGGCGACCCGGCTCGCCGTCTGGGCAATGAGTATCTGTTCCAGCTTCAGGCAGAGAAAAATATTGAGATACTGAAAAATTACAACGTGAAGAAGATAGTTACCGCCTGTCCTCACTGCTATAATACCCTGAAAAATGAGTATCCTCAGTTTGGTGGGGAGTTTGAGGTTATTCACCACACTGAGCTTATTACTGATTTGCTCAAGGAAGACAAACTAAGAATTCTCAAAGGCAATAGAGGGGTGGTAACCTATCATGACTCCTGCTACCTGGGTAGACACAATGATATCTACGAGCCACCGCGGCAGATTTTGAAGGGTATTTCTGACATCACTGTAGTTGAGATGGAACGAAACAAGGAGAGGGGCTTCTGCTGTGGGGGTGGTGGTGGTCATATGTGGCTGGAAGAGCGCATCGGTAAGCGAATCAGCGAGATGCGTATCGAGCAGGTGCTGGAGACCCGAGCTGAGATTGTGGCTACTGCCTGTCCTTATTGCCTCCAGATGTTTGATGACGCCATAAAGGCAAAAGCTGTTGAGGAATCACTCAAAGTTATTGATATTGCGGAACTGGTAGCGCAATCAGCATTATACCGTCCTTACCACACTTAGATTTAATCCTGTCGTACAGAAGGAGTCTATGAGGAAAGTAGCTGTAGTTGGTGTTGGGGCAACCAGATTCAGTGGTGCCCAGAAGAAGACAAACACCGAGTTGTTTGCCGAAGCCGCTATGGATGCCCTTAGTGAGTCAAACCTGAAGCCACAGGATATTCAGGCCCTGTTACTGGGTAATGCTTTAGGCGATTTCTCTGAGGGACAGAGTATGGTGCAGGCTTTTGCTGCCGAAAGTATCGGTGCTGTTAACATCCCGGCTAATAGATATGAGGGTGCCTGTGCCTCGGCTAGTATGGCGATAATAGATGCCTTTATGTGGGTAGCTTCAGGCTTTTACGATGTCGTCTTAGCCGGCGGTACGGAAAGAGCGGCTACCATGGGGACATCGTTAGCCACCCGGACCCTGGCTATGTTCAGTGATAGCCGATATGAGTATCCTTGTGGGATTACCTTCCCCGCCATCTTTGCCCTCTTGGCTCACCTCTATTCTAAGAAGTATGACATACCATTAAATCAACTTAAGGAGCAAATGGCTGCGGTATCAGCCCAGTCTTACCACTATGGCAAGCTTAACCCTAAAGCCCGCTTGCGCAGGGAAATAACCAAGGATATGGTACTCAAGTCTCCGATGGTATGTTCCCCGCTCCAGCTCCATGATTGCTGTCCGTTCGCTGACGGTGCCGCCGCAGTCGTTTTGGTTTCTGAAGAAAGGGCGAAGATGCTTACCAGTAAGCCAGTCTATATTGCTGGTGTCGGTCAGGCTTCATCCGGCTCTCTGGTCAACCAGCAGGAATACCTGCCCCGAATTAGAGCCAGGGAAATAGCCGCTAAGCAGGCTTATAATATGGCGGGACTTACACCTCAGGATATGGATATCTGCGAGCTTCATGATAGTTTCAGTATTGCTAGTCTAATCGCTGCCGAAAGCCTCGGTTTTTTTGATTTTGGTGCGTCTGGTAAGGCCTGGGAAGAGGGTCAGGCGGATATTGGTGGCAAAGTAGCGATAAACCCCTCCGGTGGGCTGAATGCCAAAGGAGACCCTTTAGGTGCTACCGGAGCCGGTCAGGTATACGAAATTACCAAACAACTGAGGGGTGAGGTAGAACCGGAGAGGCAGGTGGAGGGGGCAAAAGTAGGGATGACCGATACCGTGGGGGGAGAAGGTGGTGCAGTTTGTACCTTAATCCTTCAGAGGGGCTGGTAAGAGGCAGACTGTAATTTAGGAGACCGCGTGGAACATAAGCTCACTTTTAAGGATTATAATGAGGCACTGAAGCAGAACCGGCTGTTAGGCTTGAGGTGTCAGGCGTGCGGTGCCATTACTGTGCCCCCCAGGATGGTTTGTGGGAAATGTGCCAGCCCGGATATGGATGTTATAGAACTTAAGGGCAAGGGTGAGATTCAGACCTTTACCACCGTTTATGTTGCCCCTGAAGGGCGGCAGGGTGAGGTTCCCTATATTATAGTGCTGGTTGAGCTTGATGCGGGTCCGTGGATGATGGGCAATCTAACCGGCATTGACCCCGGGCAAGCCAATATGGAGCTAATCGGCAAGAGAGTGATTATGAGTCATCAGGTCTTCCCCGGAGATAAATACTCGGCTGGCGATGTCGCCAGGCCGGTGTTCAGTCTGCAAGATTAGTTACTGCTACTTAACGCCCATTCTTTTGGTCAGCATTTCTATTATCCGTGACATTGCTTCCCCAGCCTTAGCCCTGATTACCAGAATAGCCTTATCATCCATTGGGGTGGGGCTGAGGTTGATAATGATTAGTCTGGCGCCGGCTTCAACGGCATAGGCAGGCATATAGGCGGCAGGGTAAACAATCAGCGTGGAGCCAATTACGATAAACAGGTCGCAACTGTGTGAGCGTGCCGTTGCCTCGTTCACCACCCTCTCCGGTAGGGTCTCTCCAAAGAAGACAACATCTGGTTTCAGGCTACCGTGGCAGACTTCACATTCCGGAATCTCCACCCCCGCATCCAGCTTGGCTTTAACCTCTTCAAAAGAGTAGCGTCTCTTACAGCTTAAACATACTGCCCACTGCATATTGCCGTGGAGTTCAAACACCTTGTTATCCGGCACCCCTGCCTTTTTGTGGAGACTGTCTATATTCTGGGTGATAACGCAGTCCAGCTTTCCCAGCTTGTCCAGCTCGGCGATGGCGTAGTGAGCCGGGTTTGGCTTAATCTGGGGAGTGATACCCCTCTGCCCGAACATCTGCCAGTACCTTCGCCTGGTCTCCGGGCTGCTAACGAACTTCTGGTAGGTGAAGTCATCGGGGTCGAACTTGGTCCATATGCCGCCAGGACCGCGAAAGTCAGGGATTCCCGACTCGGTGCTAATCCCGGCACCAGTGAAGACCACCACCTTTTTGGCGTTAATAATTAGTTCGGCGGCTCTGTCGGCAAGGGTTTCCAGGTTCTGCTCTGGCATTGAATTAGACTCATTAATCACTCGTCCATCTTAGTTAACCTTAACTGTAAGTGTCAAGATTATTTGCTAGCAACCTACTCCCTTTATCCCCCTCCCTTACAAGGGAGGGGGAAATAATTTTAAAAGAGGGACTGGCGTCTCTCTTAAACACCCCTTATTAAATAAGCTCCTGTTATTAAAAAGGGGGTTTGTTATGTAAGCGAGGCGTCGCCTCTCTTTGACTCTCCCTTAGTATTTCTCTTTCTGGGGAAGCGCAGGTAAGAAAGGGAGCTGTGCCCCTCTTCGACACCCCACTTTCTCAAAACAGATTCTAATTTCTAAGCTCTGAATTCAAATACTAAGGTTTTTGGTTTTGGTAATTA
>DATKVW010000120.1:0-4310 GCA_035529875.1 Dehalococcoidales bacterium
CTCAGGATGGTAGGTTCCAAATCCTTTACAAAGTAAAGGAGGATTCTCTTATCCTCGTAGGGGCTATCTGCGGGTTTGAAAGCGCCGAGATATTTGCGGGCGACTACAGTGACATCGGGCACCATCCCTGCCTGCTCAAGCCTGCTGACGAATTCACCAGCGGGGATATAGAACTGCACCTGGTAGTTACCCGGTTTGAAGCCTAGAGCCACCTCGTAAAGCGTCCTGGTAGTCTCCGGGTAGAGGTTCACACCGCCGGCCTGGTTGGATAAGTCGACGTCACGGAAGTCATTTGCAGGCAGTATATAGGGGAGGTCCTGGTTGACCTCATTAACCCTGGCGATTCTGAAGAACTTGCCCTTGACGTGGGGCAGCGTGTCCGGCCATTCATCGGTGAACTTGACGAAGAACCCCTTTTGCAGGAGTTTGGGCTGGGTCGCCCCCACAGTAGCTTCCGGGGTAGGCATAAACTGAATCATATCTTACACTCCTTTTCTCTCCTCTATCGATGGAGAGTAAGCTTATTATTCGCTGTGCTCCCCTCCATTTCTCCGGAGGGGAGCGATATTATTCTTTTTTAACCTTACTATGGAGTGATTTCGAGCATTATCTCCACAAGGCCTGGCATAGCACCTGCAGTAGTTACTGGCAAGACCCAGCCGGCAATTTGCATATCGAGTACTCCTGCGACCTCATATCGGGCTCTAGTAACAACTCCATCCTCTTGGAAGGCCATCATCCTTTCATTGTCCGCAACACCCTCAGCACCGCCAGCAGGTATTGTCATACAGGGTCCCCAGGTCTGACCCCAGAAGTAGTTGCTTACCGGTACAAATCGGTTGGGTATACCGATAACAGAGGTCTTGTGTAGATTGGCAACCACTCCAGCCGCTATCTCCTCTGCTATGCAGTGAACATTTCGCCATGGGCTATGGAACAGGGTTATGGCCTCAGTAACAGCCGTCAGCCCTAATACGATAGGATCCCATAGGGTAACGATGAATTGATCAGCAGGAGCTGCTGCTATGGTATTGGACTTAATTCTATAGTTGGTTCCGTACCCGGCTCCACCCTCAACCGATAAGATCCCTTCGGCGAACTCATCCGCAGCGACTGCAGCTACGGCTGTCAAAGTGACAGTGTAATCCCCCGCGGTAACATTGGCAAAAGCTGTTCCTGTTTCTGCGTAGGTAATGTTGGGATAGACTCCATAGGCAGCACGTAATAGATAGGCAGTGTCCGCTAACATGTATCTATACGTCCTATCGGCGACTACCCTACGAGTCCCCATCCGGTAATTTTGGGTAAGGCTAACTTCCAGGATGCCTTGCTCGACCCCTCCTGGTAGTCTTCCTCCTGGGGTGAGTATTTCAGCCCATCGCCTATCACCCACACTAATCCGGGCGGGCTCCAGTCCGAGGTCGATGTCTCCCTTGATTCTCCGTGCATAAAGTAGTGATTTAGCTTGCATTTTAGCAAACCTCCAAACTATATTAGCTGATTCCCCCCATTTTCAGGGGGGCGTCACCTCCCGTCAGCCAACGGTAATTAACTTACGCTTAGCTAGTGGCCAGCGCTCTCAGGTTCTGGGACATCTTTATCCAGAGTCCGATGGGCTGGATTTCACCAGTGGCGTTCTGGTAGTACCTTACCTCAACCAGGCCGTCCTCCCTCGGATAGAGGATGAAGGGCTCCTTCAGCTCAATCAGCGGGAAGTGGTTCCATACCTGAGCCAGGTCGAAGTCGGCGTTCTGGATGTTATACTGCCGGGCCAGATACGTCATCTGGATAGCCGAGGTGTTCGGCACCCAGGCAGGGTCGGCGAAGCCGAATATCAGGAGAGCTTCAGTCGTTCCCATGGCCAGGGCAGCGTGAGCATCAGCGCCAATGGCATCTTGAGCACAGATAAGCTGGAGGGTTTGAGGAGCTGCGCCAACGGCGCGTGCCCAGGTGGCCCTGACAGCCACAATAGCCGATGCCGGGTTCTGGAACTGCTCCGGGCGGAGCCTCAGGATGTCCAACTGGCGACCACTGCCTACCGCGCCCTTGAAGCCACTCGCGCTCTCGACATTGACTACCCTGACGGCGTTGGCAATCGCCACGGCGTTCTTGGCAAAGAGCGCCTGAATCCACGGGTTCTCCTGGGCAATGAGGATATCGATCTCGTCGGCCAGGGTCTTCAGGTCCGCGTAGTCGATTTCCGCCATCACATGCTCGGTGACCTGTCCGTCGGGCAGGATGGTTTTGAGCGTTTGCTCAGCCATGCGGCCGGTATCTTTATAGAGTCCAGCCGCTTTTAGTGTCTCTACAACAGAATTGTTCATGGTTAGTTATTACCTCCCTTGATAGTTACTTATTTTTTGAAGAGGCTTACATTCCCCTTCGGGTTGTTACTTGGCCTACTACACCCTCAATAGGCTGAGTGTACTCCTGCACCAAGGGTGTTACAGGTGACCTCACCGGTACTGGTGCCGACCTTACCTCGACCCCAGTGACATAGTTCCTGGCTAATTCAGCGGGCATTCCTGGGAGCGATGGAATCGCTGGAACTGCCGGCAGGTCCGGTAGTTCCATCGGGAAGTCGGGAATGGTTGCCGGAATCTTGCCGGCGGTATCCAGGAGCATGGTGGATAGTTTGGGTGCTCCCGCGGGCAACTTTGCCTCAACTGCCGCGGGGAAAGCGGTAGCTTGAGTTAACAGAGCCTTGATATTTTTGATAGCCATAATCTTACTTTCCTCCTTTATTCGGTACCTCTCCGGATTTATCCGGTACCTCTCCGGATTTGTGACTTAATATCGGTAGCGGTATCACTTCCCGCCTTGACTACCGCCTCGAAGAGACCCACGAACGTGCCAACTGTTTCCCCAATCACCTTACCGAGCAGACGGGGTACTGCCGCCGGCTCCTCAGGCATGCTTGACTTGAAAGCGTCGATGTTTCTATTGACGCTGCTGGCATAAGAGTGCGCGACACCAGCAATATTCTCGGCAACTCTGGGGAAGATTTGGATAGCGCCAACTGCACCATCGGCGATACTATCGGCTAATTCTTTGGGGTCTTTAAGCAGCTTTGACATTTCTCCTTTCATAGTAACCTCCCTTTTATTTAGGAGAGCAGCCTTCTCCAAAAAGGAACGGGGGAGAGCACCCCCAACCTTTTTATTGAAGGTCTGCTCTCCCCCGCTTTTAACCTACAGTTAGAATTCTAAACAAGAATTTAGGATTTGTCAAGTATTCCTTATAAAATCACCTCCTTTAGCTTGCTAAGGGTAGTAAAATCGGTGGCGGAGGAATCAAACTGAATGGTAGAGGCAAAGGGGGTCTAGCTGTTACCCTCGCTTCGGGGCTGCCCAGTAGCACGGCGTTCTTTTGGTTGAAGTTAATGCAGGACCTTATCAGGTCGTCCTCCTCCAGAGCAGCATTTCTTGAGAAATATTCTTGCATCGTATTGAAGGCTTCCCCGGTGGTTTTGCCGTCCAGGATAGTATTTACGCAACTGGTAATTGGCAACATTACACTCTTTGCCAGCTTGTCACTCCATGGAGTAAACGCTAAGTCAGCGTCTACTACCCAGACTAAATCATCCTTGAAGCCTATGTAGCTGGCTGCCCCCTTTTCTATCAGCTCGGGTCCTAACAGTTGAGCCGTTTCGCAGGCAATGAGAATTACTATTTTACCCTTGACGTTGGGAATAGAAAGGATGTCCATGACAACCTGGTTATTGTGTCCGCAAAAGGAAGAATCATCGCCATGGCCGACTCCGATAATGGCATCGCTAATTGTTAGCATCTGGAAGGGCTGTTTTCTATCCATTGGGCCAATTAGCTGGGGAGGCAATGACCGGGGCAGGACATAGCGGATGAGAAACCCTGATGCGCTTCTGGTGGGGAGGTCTCCAAGAGGCAATGCTAGCATCAGCCTTCCTCCACGATTTTTCTAAACTGTTCAAAGAAGGCCGGGTTTCGCTCAAGCTCTCCTGGAATTTGTTCTAAGGGGATAGAAGTTGGATAAGGTTTATTTAACCCCAGACTTACCAAGGTAGGTTTGGACTTGGGGGGGTGTGTAGCCAGATATCGCCTCATTGCCTCGGCGGCCGCTTTCCTAGCTTCCTCGGTCGGGGCTTTTCTAAGGGCTTCCTTCAGTTGTTCCCATTCGGCATTTGCCATTTCAATATCACCTGTAATAAACAATTCCCGAAGCAATATCGTATTTATAGTCTTCTCCGTCAATGGCTGCAAACTCTCGGCTGTACTTCTGTTCTGACCACTCACCGGTTACAGAACTAGCGCAGTGGCAAGAGAGCCTGCCTG
>DATKVW010000121.1:0-8156 GCA_035529875.1 Dehalococcoidales bacterium
AACCCTAAACAAACCCGAAACACTAATTACTAAAACCCAAAACCTTAGTATTTGTACTCAGGGTTTAGAAGTTAGAAATTCGGATTTAGAATTTATCCTTAGAAGGGGGTGAGGTTAATAAAATAATTACTTATGCTCTTCTTGCTTGCATTCCCTGCTGTTTTTTGCTAAATTGGGTGGTGCCGGTGGGGCTGTAGCTCAATTGGGAGAGCGTTTGACTGGCAGTCAAAAGGTAGAGGGTTCGAATCCCTCCAGCTCCACTTTTTAATACACTGATTCAGCCTTCATTAAACTCTGGCTGATACTTTACTATTCCGCTTCGTCCTGAGAATGCTCCCTTGCCAAGCTCTAGTGCCATGAATACTTCATCAGGAACGCCATATTCACAGCTAATACCATAAGTGCTGGCTGGAGCAAAACCGAAACGAGGGTAATAGTCTGGATGGCCGAGAACTACCACTATTTCATGACCAAGACGCCTGCATTCTTGAAGTCCTGCACGAACTAACTGCGAGCCTACTCCTTTTCTCTGGTGAGAGGGTAAGATGGCCATAGGGCCAAGTCCCAGAGCCCCGAAACTAGTATTGCCTGATTCGATTGTAACTGGACTAAAAAGGATATGCCCTATAACCAGGTCTCCGTCAGTGGCAACCAGTGAGAGTGCATATGCCTGCCTTGAGCGGAGCTTTTCCACAATGTCTGCTTCAATTGAGCTCCCAAATGCTGCTTCGTTAACGTTACGGATAGTGGCTGAATCCTCAGGAGTTTCCGGGCGGATAACTAACACGAGGACCTCCTAAACATTTTAATCGAATAGGAGACATTTTATCAGGCAAAAAGCTTAAAAGCCACCCCAAAAGCTCTACCTGTTGATGCCCCGGCTCCACCAAGACTTATTTACCCTGCTCTACTATTTGTATTCTAGTCCTTATTTCCCTTAAGGCTTCAAGCTGGCTACTATTGAGTACAGGATATCCAGCGCTTTATCTACTTCTTCGGTAGTGATTATCAATGGGGGAGCAAAAACGATTCTGTCGCCCGGTGTTGAACCAATATCACAAACCCTTATATACATTCCTTTTTCCAGACCATTATTCATTATCTGTTCCATTATATTCAATTTTCGGTCAAACGGTCGTTTAGTAGCTTTATCGGCAGCTATCTCAATACCCAGCATCAGACCAAGCCCACCGACCTCACCTACACAGGGTAGTGGCTCAAAATCCCGCTTAAGGCGCTCTAAGGCATACTTGCCTACCTTTGCTGCATTTTCAACCACCTTATCCCGCTGGTATATCTCCATAGTTTTAACGGCTCCAGCAGCGCAGGCAGGGTGTCCGGCATAGGTGTAGGAAACAAAATTCCTGCCCTTGAGCGCCTCCCAAATCTCGTCACTGAGGGCTACTGCGCCAAAAGGAATGTAGGCACTGGTAATCCCTTTAGCCATAACCATTATATCTGGTTTAACCTTCCAGTGTTCCAGGGCAAACATCTTTCCCGTTCTACCGAAGCCAGTCATGACTTCATCAGTAATGAGTAACACGTTATATTTGCTGCATATCTCTCTTATCATCGGCCAGTACTCCGGAGGGGGCGCAACCATTCCCGCAGTGCCCAGTTCCGGTTCGGCAATAAAGGCAGCTACACTGTCTGCTCCCTCCTTCTCAATAATTTCAGCCAGAAATTGGGCACAGTGAATGTTACAACTGGGGTATTCTTTGCCGAACATACAGCGGTAACAGTAGTATGACGGTATATGAATGAAACCAGGCATCACCGGGGCTACACCCCTCTCATAACCTCCCCGCCCAGAGCCAGTAACCGCTAATCCTCCACCAGCGGTGCCGTGGTATGAATCATACAGGCTGACAATCTTATACTTATTCATACCTCTAGCGTTCCAGTATAATCGAGCAAACCTTAGAGCAAGGTCTATACTCTCTGACCCGCCGGTGGTAAAGTTGAAATGGTCTAACCCCTCGGGGACTATCTCGCTTAATTTCTGACCGCACCTGATGCTGGCTTCGTTAACAAACCCGAGGTATTGCATACAGTACTGTAATTTCTCCAGCTCTTCCCGGATGGCGTCAATAATTTCTGTTTGACCATAGCCTAAATTGACGCAAACCAATTGAGAGGAGCTGTCAATATATTCCTTGCCCTCCGTATCTTGCAGGTATATGCCATGGCTTTTATCAATTACGAAGCCAATATTTCCCCCGATAGCCCATCTGCTGTGCACTATATGCTCCCTATCCCACTTGAGAAGCTCATCGGTTCGTTTACTGGTCATTTTTGCCTCCGTTTTCAGGTAATCCTGTTATTACTTGTTTACCGCCAATAATATAAGATTGCCGGGCGGGTTGCAATAATATGGCACCATTTACCGGTTTTGATTTCTTACGGGGCAACAGCAATGAGTGCCAGTCCCGTGACAATCAGGCATGAGCCGATAAGGCGACCTTTGCCAAAACGCTCTTTAAGCACGATGATTCCTAACAATGCACCCACCACGATACTTATCTCCCGAGCTGGGGCTATGTAGCTCACTCTGGAGAACTGAAGTGCAGTGAGTATCATGCCATAAGCCAGGAAGGACAATATGGCACAGGCAATGATGCCTTTAAAGTCTATTCGCCACTCGGTGAGCGTAACTTTCCAGCCGTAACGCTTGATGACGTAGGGGGTGAATATGATGCCACTGGCGAGAGAAAAGAGGTACATATAAAGGAAAGGATTTACTTCCGCTACGGCAACCTTATCCCATACCGAATATACGGCGATAACCATACCGGTGAGTAAGGCGTAGCGAGTGCCGCGTTCCCTCAGAAACTTGAACGGGTCGGCTAGAATCTGCGGCAGGCGTCCCCACCAGTATAGCGTGTATATACCCAGCACTACGCACATAATCCCTGCTATAGCCTGCGGTGCCACAGTTTCATGTAACACCAGGACACCTAAAACTGGTGCGAGAGCAGGGCCAACGCCTCGTGCTACGGGATACGTTAGGGACAATTCTCCATTGGCATAACTACGCCCCAGGAACATGAAATATATTGTTTCTAACAGAGCTCTGCCCAGGATGAAGCATATGTCCAGATAGGTGAAGGAGTGCTGCTGCCAGAGTAGTGCGATGGCAAGGGGGAACAGCAGCACTCCAATACCAAGCCGTAACCACCAGGTAAACACCTCTTGGTTGGTGGCACGCTTCAGCAGGAAGTTCCAGGTGGCGTGAGCCAGGGCAGCTAAAAGAACTAGTATTAAAGCTAGCTGAGTCATGACAACGAGTATTTATTGTATCACTTCCCGGAGCCAGATAATACCGGATTGCCGGGCGGGTTGCAATAGTAGGGGCGCAATAAAATGGTGTTTGAACTGCAGCTCTTAGCAGTAAATGTAAAATAAAACTATAATAGCTATAATATGCAAGAGATGACGGAAGAACAGTGGCATCACCTTAGTCAGGAAGAAGCGCTTAAGACGCTCGATTCAAGGCGTTCCGGGCTTTCTAATGCAGAGGCCAGAGAGCGACTAGTAAAATACGGCCCTAATAAGCTAAAAGGTAAAAAGAAAACCCCGCCAGTTCTGGTCTTTTTAAGACAATTTATCAGTCCTCTTATATATGTGCTTGTCATCGCGGTCATAATCTCGGTTATTGTTGGGCATTTCATAGATGCGGGAGTAATCGCCGGAGTGCTTATATTCAATGCGATTATCGGTTTTATCCAGGAGAGGCGAGCCGAAGCGGCTATGGAGGCTCTAATTAAAATGGCGGCACCCAGGGCAAGGGTACGCCGCGATGGCAAGATTGATTCGCTGCCAGCCAGTGGAATAGTACCCGGCGACATAGTGCTCCTTGAGACCGGGGATAAAGTGCCGGTTGATGCCAGACTGATAGAGGCATCCAATTTGAAGGTGAATGAAGCCGCTCTGACTGGTGAATCGGTAGCTGTAGATAAGCATACTAAAGCCCTTTCCGGGGAAGTGCCTGTGGCTGATAGGAAGAACCTGGTTTATATGGGAACAGTGGTTACCTACGGGCGGGCTACTGCTTTGGTGGTAAGGACCGGTATGTCAACCGAGATGGGTAAGATTGCTACTGGTATTCAGGAAGTGAAGCCAGAAAAGACGCCTATCCAGGAAAGCATCGGCAAGCTAAGCCGGTATATCATCTTTCTTTTCCTCGGAGTGATTGGCATTCTGATAGTGGTTGGCCTGGTTAGAGGGCTGGGCTGGCTGGAGATATTCTTAATAGCGGTGGCTGCTGCAGTTTCTGCTATACCAGAAGGACTGCCAGCAGTGGTCACCGTTGTTCTGGCAGTGGGCATGCGGGTGATGGCACGTCGTAACGCCATCATTCGCAAGTTAGTGGCAGTAGAAACCCTGGGTTCAGCTACTGTCATTTGTTCTGATAAAACCGGAACCCTGACCTTGAATGAGATGACGGTGCGGCGTATTTATCTTAACGGTCAATCGATAGAGGTAACTGGCGAAGGCTACCGACCTGAGGGTGAATTCCGTTGGAACGGACGAGCAATTAATCCACAGGATGATGAACTGCTAAGATTGCATCTAAGAATAGGGGCTCTGTGTAATGATGCCCTGCTGACCAGTGAAGACGATTGCTGCAGCATTTACGGAGACCCGACTGAAGGGGCTCTGGTAGTGGTTGCAGCTAAGGCGGGAATGGGTAAGGAGAAATTAGAGAAAATTTTTCCTCGTCTGGATGAAATCCCTTTCCAGAGTGAAAAGCAATATATGGCTACCCTTCATCCTAAAGATGGCGGAGGAAGAGTCGCTTATGTAAAGGGAGCGGCAGAGAAACTCCTATCCATGAGCAAATATGCCCTCAAGGGAGATGGTGTTATTCCTCTGGGGGAAGCTGATACTGAGGATATAATGCAGGCTAGCAATTCCATGGCGAAGGAAGCAATGAGGGTCATGGCTACCGCCTATGTTGAGCTTCCCGGCGACTTGGAAGATTTGAAGGATGAGGATATCAGGGGCAACTTAGTCTTTGTCGGTCTGGTGGGGATGGCTGACCCCCCGCGCCAAGAAGCTAAAGAGGCAATCAGGTTTTGTCGGCAGGCAGGCATTAGAGTGGTAATGATTACCGGTGACTACAAGGTTACGGCTGAGTCTATTGCTCGTCAGTTAGACCTGCCCCCGGGGAAAGCAATCACCGGTGGTGAACTTCAGAAATTAAGCGATGAGGAATTATCACAGCAGATTGAAGATATCTCAGTTTTTGCCCGTATTGAACCCCTTCACAAGCTGAGAATAGTTAACGCACTGAAAAGCTGTGGGCATGTTGTTGCCATGACCGGTGACGGTGTTAATGATGCCCCGGCACTAAAGGCAGCTAATATCGGTATTGCCATGGGCATCACCGGAACCGATGTGGCCAAGGAAGCCAGCGATATGGTACTGGCTGATGATAACTTCGCCTCAGTGGTGGCGGCGGTAGACGAGGGTAGAGCTATTTTCAACCGTTTGCGTAATGTAATTTTTATGCTGATAAGCACGAATTTGGGAGAGTTATTGGCGCTAATCCTCTGTATATTGTTGATTGGTAAAGCACCACTCCTGGCAGTACAGATTATCTGGGTCAACCTGGTTACAGACACGACTCTGGATATTCCCTTGGGGCTTGAGCCAAAATTTGGAGACGAGCTAAAGCAACCTCCTCGTCACCCCAAAGTAGGTCTTGTCTTCCCCGGGCTACTCTTTCGCGTTGGTTTTCTAGCTGCACTGATGGGTCTCGGCGTATATCTAGTTTTTAATTGGGCTCAGTCAAGAATGGGTCTGGACGAGGCTCGCACTATTGCCTTTTGTTCCATGGTCGCTTTTGAGTGGTTCAGAGCGTTCAATGCCCGCTCCGATGAGCATACTATCTTCAAACTGGGCGTTTTTCGCAATCGCTGGCTGGTCATGGCTATCTTCGTAGCCATTACGTTGCAGCTAGCTGTTGTCTATTTACCTCCCCTTCAGGTAGCGTTCAGCACAGTACCGCTGGGTATTGACAAATGGGCTATTGTTATTTTGGCTGGCGCCTCTTTGTTCATTATTGAGGAGACCCGCAAGGCGCTATTTCCACGATTATTCAGCTTAGGAAAATGGAAGCCGGTACAAAAAGCCCCGGATGAGCTGTAGGTGTTGTCGGCTGGGCGAATATCTTTACTTTGTTGCGCTGGCTACTATCTTCTTGATACAATTAGCGGTATAACAGATTGGTGATAACACATATTGCGCTTTGAGTTCATTATTTGTGGCTTCCACAGTTAAGTAGTTCGGCTCTTAGCTATTGACATTTTAAAACAGTGGCTTCTATATAGATTAGGAAGGTGAAATGGTAACGAAATATAACCCACAGGAAATAGAGAAGAAATGGCAGGAGCGCTGGGCTGAGGACAGACTGTATGAGGTCAGTGAGGATAGTAACAAGCCCAAGTGGTATGCCCTGACCATGTTCCCCTACACCTCCGGCGACCTTCATATCGGGCACTGGTATGCTATGGCTCCGTCTGATGTTCATGCCCGGTTTAAGCGAATGCAGGGTTATAATGTGATTCACCCCATGGGGTTTGATGCCTTCGGCTTACCTGCTGAAAATGCTGCCATTAAACATGGCATTCTTCCTTTTAACTGGACGATGCAGAACATAGACAATATGCGCCGTCAGCTAAAGAGCATGGGCGCTATCTATGACTGGAACCGCGAAGTGATTACCTGCCTGCCTGAGTATTATAAGTGGACACAGTGGTTCTTCTTAAAGCTATATGAGGCGGGTCTGGCGTATCGGGGCAAAGCGCCGGTTAACTGGTGTCCCCGCTGCCAGACGGTGCTGGCTAATGAGCAGGTGGTGGGCGGGGGCTTCTGCGAGCGTTGCGGGGCAGCGGTTACCCAGCGTGCTTTGGAGCAGTGGTTCTTTCGCATTACTAAATACGCTGATGAGCTTAAGGAACACGACGGTATTGACTGGCCGGAACGGATAAAGATAATGCAGCGGAACTGGGTGGGTAAGAGCACCGGCACCGAGATTTCCTTTGCCCTTGACCATCCCGGAGTGAAAGAAAAGGAAATCAGGGTATTTACCACTCGCCCTGACACTACCTTTGGTGTTACTTTTATGGTCCTAGCTCCGGAGCACCCACTGGTAGCCAGGCTAACTTCACCGGAGAAGAAAGCCGGGGTTGAGGAGTATATTACTCGGTCACGACATCAAACCGAGATAGAGCGGTTATCCACGGAGAAGGATAAGGACGGGGTATTTATCGGAGCCTATGTGGTCAACCGGCTTAATAATGAGAAAGTGCCTATCTGGATTGCCGACTATGTGCTGATGAGCTACGGCACCGGGGCGGTAATGGGTGTGCCCGCCCATGATGAGCGTGATTTTGCTTTTGCCAAGAAGTATAACATTCCCATAAGGGTAGTGATAAGCCCGCCGGAATGGCAGGGAGAGGAACTGGAGGAGGCATATATTGAGCCGGGCACGGTGGTAAACTCGGGGCAGTTTAACGGTCTTCCCAATGAGCAGGGTATAGAGGCTATTTCCGATTTTCTGGAAGAGAAGGGCTGGGGGAAGCGGACGGTAACCTACCGGCTCCGCGACTGGCTTATCTCCCGCCAGCGCTACTGGGGAGCCCCTATCCCTATGATTTACTGCCCTAACTGCGGTATTGTTCCCGTCCCGGAGAAAGACTTACCGGTATTATTACCCGAGGATGCCGAGTTCAAACCTACCGGTGAGTCTCCGCTGAAGTACTGTGACAGTTTTGTCAACACCACCTGTCCCCGCTGTTCCGCTCCGGCCAAGCGTGAGACGGATACCATGGATACCTTTATGTGCTCTTCGTGGTATTTCTTGCGCTATGCCAGTCCCCATTATGATGATGCCGCCTTTGATAAAGATAAGGTAAAGTACTGGCTGCCGGTTGACCTGTATACCGGCGGCGCCGAGCATGCCGTTATGCATCTGCTCTATGCCCGCTTCTTTGTCAAGGCACTTCGGGATATGGGTCTGGTTGATTTTGATGAGCCGTTTACCCGCCTGTTTAATCAGGGAATTATTATTGCTGAGAAGCAGAAGATGAGCAAGTCGCGGGGCAACGTGATTACCCCCGACGAGTATGTTTCCGAGCTGGGGGCTGATG
>DATKVW010000122.1:0-5691 GCA_035529875.1 Dehalococcoidales bacterium
CAGGATAAAGGCCGAGCCGAGAGGCGGCAGAAAAGAGAGAAAGAGGAAGCCAAAAGGCAAGAAGCACAGCCAGCACTGTTTGAATTCTAGAATTACCTGATAATTACTTGTGAAGAGGCCTGGGGAGATTTTCCCCAGGCCCCATTTTTTTATGTCTTAGCTAACAAAATAAGCAAATGTTCAATTGAAACAATGTAGCAAAGGGGCTTTTATTAACCACACCCTCACGGAGAGACAAGGTATAAAAACCATTCCACGCTCAACTTCGCTTAGGCACTCATCTATGGTATTAATGGCATCATCCATCTCCTTTCTACTTATAGTCAATGCAACCTTCCTACGTAGTGAGGTTCTGTGGGCTGACCCGGCCTCGGTTCTGCTAGGTCAGCCCTTATTCCCCCATTATTATGAGAGCCTTTACGAAACAGGAGGATACTTGTCTGCCCATGGGCATGCCTGTTCAAAAGCGGCTGAGGCCTGAAGCACGGTTGCCTCATCCTCTAACCTGCCAACAATTTGCAGCCCAATAGGTAATCCGTCGGATGAGAATCCGCAAGGCACTGAGGCAGCAGGATTCCGAGAGAGATTGAAGATGGCGGAAAAGGGGCAAAAAGCCCAACTATCCATCACTTTCCCCAGGCTTTTATCCCGCAGACCTATCTTAAATGCCGGTATGGCTACCGTAGGGGTCAGAAGCAAGTCGTATTCCTCAAAGAAGTCGAGGCAAGCCCCCCGGATTTTCTCAACCTCAACCCAAGACTTGGCTACCTCTACTCCCGTTGCATCACGGCCACATTCTACGTATGCCTTAAAATAATCAGTTAGCTCATCAGGATGCTCCTCAAGGAGATGTCTATAGGGAATGAAGCTCCTTGAGGCCACATTGATCTCCCAAGTATCAAAGTGGATGACCGTTTTTGGTGCCGCCTCTTCTATCCTGTGACCTAGATCCTCAAATATCTTTACTGCCTTTTTAAACATGCTCACCACGTCAGAGTCCACGTGTACCTCATAGCCTAGGTCGACACTCCAAGCAATGCGCAGTGTTCCCATCTTACTGTCCAATGCCTTGAGGTAATCAGGATGTGGCTTGCGGATACAGGTGTAATCTGACTTATCTGGCCCAGCCATAACATTGAGCATTAAAGCGGCATCACGAACATTCCGGGTCATTGGTCCCAAACATGCATTGCTCAGTATACCCCAATCCTTGACATCCAAGGGAACACGCCCATTGGTGGGCTTGATGCCATAGATGCCGCTGAAACTTGCCGGTATTCGTATAGAACCTCCGCCATCACCTCCCTGGGCTAATGGGCTGATGCCAGCGGCTACCGCAGCGGCAGCCCCTCCACTTGACCCCCCAGGGGTTCGGTCAGTATTCCAAGGGTTGCGACAAGCATCTCCCAATTTGTTTTCCGTATAACCAGCTGCCCCACCTTCAGGACAATTGGTCTTCCCAATAATTATCGCTCCAGCCTCTTTTAACCGCTTAACCATAGGACCCTCAGTTTGGGGAATATTGTCGCGAAAGACGAGGGAGCCAAAGGTAGTCCGTATGCCTTTTGTCTCAACCAGGTCTTTTATGGATACCGGGATGCCATGAAGCGGACCAAGGTCTTCACCGGTCATTACTGCCCTTTCAGCATCACGCGCTGCTTTGTAGGCTTCCTCCTGAGCTAGGGTGAGATAAGCATTGAGCTTAGGATTTATCTCCTCTATTCGGCGAAAAATAGCATTAAATAATTCAACAGAGGAGAGTTTTTTTTGTTTGATAAGCTCTTTTAACTGGTAGACTGGGGTAAAGGCGAGTTCTCTATCCTCATAACTAGATACCATAGCTTCTACCTCCTTAACTTCTTGGCCTTTCTATTACCATTGCCCCGCCATGGCCGCCGTTACCACAGATGGTAACTATGCCGTAGCGTCTGTTCTTCTCCTCCAGAGCGTAGGGTAGCTCTAGGGCTAGCCGTGCCCCGGACATACCGGTGGGGTGGCCCAAAGCGATGGCACCACCGTGCACATTGACCTTGCCCCTATCAAGCTTCAGCTCCTTGATTACAGCGAGCACCTGAGCGGCAAAAGCCTCGTTGACCTCGATGAGGTCAATGTCGTCCAGAGTCAGACCGGCTAAATGTAATGCCTTTCTCGCGGCGGGTATGGGGCCGATACCAAAGTACTTGGCTTCTACGGCGGCGGTGGCATAGGAACGGATGAAGGCAAGCGGTTTAAGCTTAAGTTCATCCGCCCGCTCTTTTGACATCACAATCAGGGCACAGGCACCGTCGGTTATGCCCGAAGAGGTACCCGCCGTAATAGTCCCGTCTTTGATAAAAGCAGGACGCAATTTGGCCAGACGTTCCAAGGTGATATCGCTGCGGGGATGCTCATCCTCCTGAAACAAGAGAGGGGTGCCTCAAGGTCTTTTATATCCCAGTTGAGACAGTTTCGGACACTTTGCCCGACCTAAGAGGGGCGTCGCCCCTCTTATTCTTCTTCCCTTGGTAAGAGAAACCTATTCACCGACCCCCAAAACCGCCTAGATTTCAATCCTAGTGCGTTCCCCCTTGGTATTGGCGGTCTTTTCCACCTTGGGTTGGCCGTATGCCGCTTAAAAATCTAAGCCGAAGTATCGCCGTTGAAGCAGGTCGTCTCTTTGCATAAGTTTTTATTCTATCAGGAATAGGTCAATACACCAAGAGACCTTGCGGCTGGACAGTCAATAACGTCCTTGTCACAGGTACAGTGAGGCGTGCTGAAGTTTCAAACCAAACTGTTCGGTCATCTCCTGCCTGACTTGGCGATAAAGCTCGATAAATTCCTTACTGGGTGTCCCAGTGGATATGTCGAAACACTCTTGATATCTCTGCCCGGTGGGTGGATTTCGCAGTTGGCTCTCATACTTCTCAAGGAGTGCTACTACTATTCCATTCGCTTCCCCGCGGCTCATGCCGGCGACTGCATGGGCTACTTCACTGGCAAAGAGAGGCTCCACGGGGCTAGTATGATCCACGACTATGCCTCTAGCAGATCCTCCTACCTCAATGGAACCGCCGGATACCACTGCTCCAATAACCCAGGCAGCAAATTCATAAAAAATCATCTTGGTCATCGGCCCAGCCCCGGCATAGCCAATGTTAACCACGGGCACCGGACTATTGCGGGTAACTGCTTGATTAGCCAAGCTTCGTGCCCAGATAGTGTCTCGGGTGGACGTGGTGCCTATGTCAAAATGGGTTGGAAATGGGTGCTGGACTGCCCCGCGTAAGATAAGCAAGTCCACTGGATTGTAAGCGGCTGTGACCACGGCTGTACCCGCCGGCCCTCCGGAGAGGCCACCTAAAATGACCCCATTCTCCGCAAATATCAAGTTTCCTGCAGCAAGCGAATAGGCGACTTTATTTAATGAATCAAAGTCAACCTTCATCTCATGGATAGTTCCTATCTCTAGAGCATCCGTCTTTCCAATCCCAAACCTGTGGCCGGCAATATGTTCTTGAGACCGTACCCCTGTAGCTACCCCGTTGACGATAGGCATCCCAGGACGCCCGGCTCGACGCAAGCCCTCACGAGCTAGAATAACTGTCCGTATGGCTCCTTCTATTCCCAGAGGGCTACCAGCCACAATCGTTTGACCATCCACGTTTGTCAAGGAAGGAGTTGTGATAGAATCCCCTAAAGAGTTCTCAGCGTAGGCTTTGACCAGGTTTAGAAGATTCCACTCACTGGATACCGGAGAGCCTCCAGCGCCAACCGAACACCAGGGTGGTGTTTTATCTTCAGGCAAACGTCTGGGCATAGCTTTTGCATCTTTACCCTCGCCAAACACAACCCCACATGGCCCTCCTTTAAGAGCTTGTTCTATTTCATTATTAGTGAATCGAATTATTCTTTCGGTATCGGTGCAGTAAACCCCCGTGTCGATTAGGAACTCCATTGCCGCTGCCCATACCCTATCAGCTAACTCGTCATCTGCGGGAACAGGATTCTCTGGATCATATTTGATAGCATACTTATCTACCACTCTCCGCAAATTGGGTACAAAGACCTGCAACTCAAAATCTTGCTCAGAGCAGATCGGCCCGGTAAGTGCTCTCTCCACAACTGCTTCAAAACTTATCATTTACTAGCTCCCTTCTTTTTCTCGGATATTACTTTTAAAGCTAGAGAAGCGGCATCTCCCGCTGTTCTTCCATACCCATCGGCATTAATGCTGTCTGCCCACTCTTGGGTAGTAGCTGCTCCGCCGACAAGGACATAATATTTGTTACGGATACCCCGTGCCTCAAGGTGCTCAATAATGTTCTTCTGTTGTGGCATAGTCGTACTCATTAGGGCTGAAACAGCGATAATATCGGCGCTAACCTCCTCCGCCTTGGCTACAAAGGCGGAAGCGGCTACATCAATGCCCAGGTCAAAAACCTCAAATCCATCCATTTTCAGTACAGCTCCTACCATGTTCTTGCCAATGCTATGGATATCACCCTTGGCCGCTCCTATAACCACGCGCCCTATCTTCTTGCGCTCAGTCCCAGCAGCCAAAAGCTTGGGTTCAAGAATCTTCATCGCACCTTCCCAGGCCACAGCAGCCATCATCATTTCCGGCAAGTAGACCTCATACCTGGCAAATTTTTCCCCAATCTCCTTCATACCCGGGTGCATCCCCTTCTCAATGATATCAGAGGGACTGATACCTTCCCCGAGTGCATCTTCAATGGTTGCCAATAACCTATCCTGATCCCCGGCAACAATTGCAGCACTTAACTGCTCATAAGTAGACTCGTTCGACATTTATTCCCCTTTCTTACTTAACATTGTATTATTTGGCATTCGCGCCTCCATCCAATAGCTATAAGCTATACTAGTGATTTGCCTCTTGTAAACTCTTTATCTGAGAACCTGGCGGCGGGAAAGCTTAAACTCGTCTGTCACCTATCTATCCACCAATAATATTTTTAAATCGTTGGCATTAGTCCCCGTAGAACCAGTCACAATCGCATCGCCCATTGATAATAGAATTGCAGAAGCATCATGCTCTGATAAATGTTTAAATACATTAAGATTGTTTTCCTCCGCTCTTTTGATTGTGGAATTATCTATAAGCCCTCCGGCAATATCGGTTGGCCCGTCCGTTCCATCGGTATCAAGAGCAGCCACAATGACTTTGTCATAAGAAGCAAGTTGTAAAGCAGCACTTAGAGCAAATTCCTGGTTTGGTCCGCCTTTCCCACATTTACTATCAATTTTAACAGTAGTTTCTCCACCAGCAATAATGGCACAAGGTGGCGGTAGCGGTCTGTCGCTATGTTTAATTTCTTTAGCAATTCCAGCAAATACTATACCTACTTCTCTACTCTCTCCCTCAAGCGCTGTAGTTAGTATTAAAGGGGTAAAGCCAAGTTCTCTTGCCTTCTCAGCCGCTGCCTCGCACACTGCTCCACTTTTTATTAAAATGAAAGAGTGCACCCTGGATTCAAATTCTCCAAAATCCTTTGGCGTTTCCAGCTCTGGGGTGGTGTTTCGTAGATAATGTATGGCAGATTTGGGAAACTTATCCCATAAATCATATTTTTCTAAAACAGAAATCGCCTCTGGAAAGGTTGAAGTATCGGGAACAGTCGGACCAGTTATATAATCTAAAGGGTCCTCAATGACATCGGAAACCGTCAAGTTAATGAAGACCCTTTAGAT
>DATKVW010000123.1:0-3349 GCA_035529875.1 Dehalococcoidales bacterium
GGCACCAGAGGTATCCATCGCCCGGTGCAGTCCGAAGCCTTTACCCCTCTCCTCCGCCGAGACTGAATCAGCTATCAGGGCATCGCGGGGCGAAGTGCGAAAGCCTTTCCCGACCCTATCGCCGAACCTGACACCCAAAACCATACCCCAGCTTGAAGCAATATACATAAAGGGCTTGGCGATGGTGGAAAGGCTGTAACCCAACACTGCCAGGGGCTTACGCCGGGCTACCCTATCGCTGAACCAGCCGCTGGATATCCGGAAGATGGCATCGGTGCTCTCCGAGAATCCCCCGACAAAACCGATAACAGTGGTGGCTGCCCCCAGCACATTGGCTAAAAACAGGGGGACAAGGGTAAAGATTATCTCACTGGAGACATCGGTCAGCAGGCTGACCAGACCCAGAAAGAAGACGTTGGGGTTGAGACCCCAGATTCTCTTGTTGCCGGCATCAGCACCCCGTGATTTCATCGACTACTTCTCGTCAACGATGTCATTTAGCAACCTATCCCCCTGACCCCCTTCCCTTAATAAGGGAAGGGGGGAGTGTAGATAAGAGAGAGGCAAAGCCCCTCTCTAAAGTCGCTTCTCCCTCTCCTTCGCAAGGAGAGGGAGATTAAGAGGGTGAGGTTAGCAAACAACCCCTCTCCCCAATGACCTCAAGAGAAATGCCAGAGGATAACGTTCTGTCTTCCTCCAATAATCAGGGGGAAAACCGCATAGCACCTGCTAAACTTAATCATTTATATTCAGGGTGCTTGGTTAACCACTTAGACATGTTTAGCATGGTTTTCTTATTGTATTTCTCCATAAACTTCTGCAGTCTGCCTTCAAACCAGCTAAACGGAGGGTTCAACTTCAATTTCTCCTCAAAATGTAACCTTGTCTTTTTCGGACCCAGTCCCTCCAGTCTTATCTTCCCCACCGTCCCTTTGCGGGAGGTATAGGTATAGCCCACGCCGGGTTCAACATCACTTATTGTTTCAATGCTTTTCCCCCTGAAACCAAGGGGTAATTTATAGTTAACACGCCGGACAAGACCATTACCTGTGGCATCACCAGGCTCAACAACCTTTATGCCGGTAACCAGCGGCTTAGTAAATTCCGACCACCTGTCATAATCATTCATTATCGCCCATATCCGAGCCACAGAATGAGGTATATCGATGGAATATTTATATTCTCTCATTGGACTTATCACCCCCTTCAGCACGAACTTTAGCCCGTTAAGCCGTGGTTGTCAACACCTTAGACGGCAACTTCCAGAGCAGGTCAAAATCTGAGGGTGCTGTCTAGCCCAAGTGGGATGTTTGTGATATAATAACCGAGCAAGCGCTGGTGTTGGCTGTGCCGAGGTAGCTCAGGCGGTAGAGCAGCGGACTGAAAATCCTAGGCCAGGTATGCCGATATGCGCCGTTAGACACAAACTGGGACTTTTGTGTCAGTTGCCAAAGCCCCGTTTTGAAGCTAAAGTCCTTTTGGTGACATCCTGTCCTTTTTAATTTGTCGCCAAAATGTCGCCAACTTTTGTACCCCTTTACCGGTCGGCTGCCATTCTTTGCCCGGTCGTGGACTGCCTTCTGCGCCAGCTCCTCCCAGGCCTGCGAAGTGGTAAGCCAAGGGGAGAGGTGTTGTGCAACTGATAGCTCAAGAAGTTCTTGCAGGTGCCACTCAGATAGGAGGTTGTGCTGCACAACTTCCTTAACTTTCGCTGGCATATTATGGGGAGAAAATGCAGGGCATATGACATAAGCCCTGAGAACTCAGGCAGAAGTGAGGTTGTCCTGCATGATAGAAGTCAGACTTTGCAAGCGGCTTAAACTCCTTGAATTTACTTGCAACTGACCTTGAGAGTTTCAAAAACGGTGAAAACACCGAAAATGAAAAGCCCGACCTTGCTGAGTTTACAGAAAACGGCAAATCTGCCGAAAATCAAGTTCCCGACCCTTTGCGCTTCGCTGAGTTTACCAAAAACGGCGGAAATACCGAAAATGGTAAGCCCGATGTCTTTCAGGTGTAGAGTTCCATCAGTGGAACTCTTAGCGAGAATGCCCTTTCCCTGTTCAGCTCCCCCAGTCTCGCCTCTAGTTTAAGCCTTAGCTGCCTCAATTGCTTTAGCCACGACTGCTGGTATCAAGTCCTGGTGCTCAAATACCTTCTGGGCACGGCTGGAGTCCATCTTAGTAAGCCCATATCCTTTTAGCGTAGTAACACCAGTGTAACCACGCTTTCCTCCAGCTATCGCTAGTCTCCCCGCCTCCTGCTCCTGCTTTATCAGCTCCCAGCTTCTCAGCAATGGTATTTACCCCAAATCCACGCTTGAGTAAATCATTTACCCCATTCTTCAACTCCGAAAATCGGGGTAAATGTGTTTGGACAAATCTCTCTGTTATTCCTGGTATCCCCAGCCTTTGGGCTATCCTCTCCTGGGGGATGCCCAAGAGCCCCATCTTGAATATTTTCAGGTCTTGGGACTGCTTTTTGTGAAGTAGAGGATGCTGTCAAAGGCATGACACCACTTGGTCTGTCTCATCTGGGGTGCCGGATTGGCGCGATGCCAGATAATAAAGTTTTGATAGGTAAGCCCACCTCTCTCAAAGGCATCGCACCACAGCGATAATTGGCGCAAGGCCATAAAGCAATAGAGCGCTCCGCCTTCTTTCAGATGTTGCGCCATCAAGCTGGCCCAGACACCCACGCTACGGTTATATTGACGGGCTGGTATTCTATCCCACCTGCCGTAGTCACGGCGCAGGTCTGTCTTCTGTAGGGTCCGGCTCAAGTTATTGGAAGATGCCTGGTAAGGCGGGTCGGTAAGAATCAGGTCTACACTGGCAGGAGCGATTCCGTCTCCTACCTCCTCATACTTGCATGGGAATAGGGTTATGGGTGCTCGGTTATTATGGCTAATTATGATACTGGGTTTTTTAGCCATAATAGATAACGGCTGAGTATCGTTAGCCTCAAAGTTAGCCACAATTAGCCAATTACTGAGTGTTTTCTGGGGCACCGCCAATGCTTTGCTAATCTCCGGTTGACTCCACCCAGCCTTCCGTAACTGGATGGCCTCAGTCCTTAGCGCCTGTCTCTCTGGCGTGATAATCCTAGCCATGGTTATCCTCTCTCAAACACCTCGCGCACAGCCTCTCGTCCTCCGGCAGGTAGTAGTCCTTGAATGTCTGGCCGCACATACGGCACTTGTAGCGGCGGAGTTTGCCGTATTTCATTACCCTGGTGATGGGTTGCTCTCTAACTCCCATTCTCTAACTGCCTTTATCTTCAGCCAGCGCTCGCATGTCCTACCCCTGGCTAGGGAGACCATTTAGAGCAATCCCTCTCTCTTTAATTC
>DATKVW010000124.1:0-2009 GCA_035529875.1 Dehalococcoidales bacterium
CAATCAGCGACAGCATTAACTTCTGCCGGTGCGGTCCCAACGACAATGCCAAACCCTGCCCATTGGAGCATGCTTATATCATTGGGGCTATCACCGATAGCCACGGTTTGACTCTGTTTTATACCTAGCAGTCTGGCTAAATACTTCAGGGCATTACCTTTTCCAGATGCAGGATGTGCAATCTCGCAGAAGGATGAATGCACTTTGGCAACGAGCAAACTGGAACTGAAACTGGCATTAAGGTGACCAACCAGGTGCTCAATTTCTGCTGGTTCACCCCGAGCAGCTATCTCAGTGGGCGGTTTTTTAAGAAAAGCGAACAAGTCCTCAACAAGATGTAGCTCAACACCATTACGCTGAGCGTACCACAGGTCTCTTTCTATGATTTCCTCCACATACATCTCATCATCAACGAAGACATACTGGTGCGTGCCCATTTGTTGCACCTCTTTAATCACCTTATGGGCTATTGTTGTAGATAAAGGCTTGTGCCATAGAACGTTTCCGTTGTCCGGCTCTCGGATTAGGGCTCCCTGGTAGCAGATAAGAGGGATGGTGATGCCCAGTTTCTGGGCAAAACAATTGCTCGGCTGGTACATGCGTCCGGTAGCCAGAGTAATCTTCATCCCCTTGTTAATGGCTTGCTGGATTGCCTTTTGGGCACTGGGAATGATATCGCCGTCCTGGTTGATTACGGTTCCATCTAAATCAATGGCGATAAGTTGATACTTCAATTCTAATCCTCTTTGCTATCCAGGAGTCTGGCTAGCTCGTCTCGCTCAAACCGGGGCAGTTCCTGAATTCCGCTGGCGGTGTGTATCTTTAGCCCCTCTTTGGCACCAACCACCTTGCCGATGATGCTGGCATTGATTCCAGCCTCACCGAGCGCCTTCAGAAGCTTCGCTGTCTCGGAGTTGGGCAGGGTAATGATTAGCGACCCGGAGGCTAACAGCCCGAGAGGGTTAAGAGCCAGCTTATCACAGATAGCTTTACATTCGTCAAGAACAGTAATTTTTTTCTCTTCTATCAGAACCCCAACGCTGGCGGCAGTGGCTATCTCATAAAGCCCGGTGGATAGCCCGCCCTCAGTGGGGTCGTGCATGCAGTTAACTGCTGTCCTTGAGCCTGCAATCAGCGCCTCTTTAACTACACTGATGCCGGGAGAAAAGGTATAGTTAGCTGCTTTTTGGATGAAATCCTTACTTAATCCAGATGAGAGCAGAGTTGGTTTTGCCTCCCGGGCGAGAACGGCCGTCCCTTCTATGGCAATTCCCTTGGTGAGTATAATGTCATCGCCTGGTTTGGCTCCAGATGTGGTTATGATAGGTTGATTCTCAGCCTCGGCCAGCATGCAGCCAACAACTATCGGACGCTTGAAATCGTAGGTTATTTCAGTGTGTCCTCCCACCAGAGTTATGCCTAATGAGTTGCAGGCTGAAAGAATCTGGTCAAAGATTTTTCCAGCCTCCTGGTGGGTGGCTTGTTCGGGCAGGAGGATGGTTGCCAGAAACCAGCGGGGCTTTACTCCCATGGTGGCGATATCGTTGGCATTGATATGGACTGCGTACCAGCCAATGAGCTCGGTGGCGAAAGTGATAGGGTCTGTTTTAGCCACCAGCAATTTGTCACCGAGTTTTATTACCGCAACGTCTTCGCCAATAGAGGGACCAAGGACTACCTGCCTGTCTTCTACTTTGATTTTGTCTATAAACCTGCTAAGTAGCGCCGTCGGCAGTTTGCCAACAGATAGGGGATTCGCTTTAAAGCCTTGTCCAGTCAGCGGGTTAGAAGTTCGCACACTTGCAATATATCCCTGAACCCCGTACGCTGTCAACAGAGTTAGTTTGAGATTGTTTATCTACCTCACCCCCTTTGTTCAAACGGGGACATAGGTTACACTTTAAACCGGGCACATAGGTAACACTTTCTCTCCCTCTTTATTGAGTATAGGCGTGACTTTTCTGGTTAATTCATTGAGGATACCAAGGGGATAAGAGCTGAACCTGATT
>DATKVW010000125.1:0-5520 GCA_035529875.1 Dehalococcoidales bacterium
GCAGTAATGGTAGTCGGCGGGGGTATAGCTGGAATCCAAGCTTCACTTGACCTCGCCGAGTCGGGATATAAAGTTTACCTGGTGGAAAGGTCCCCTGCCATTGGCGGCACTATGGCTCAGCTGGATAAGACCTTCCCCACCAATGACTGCTCTATGTGTATCCTATCCCCCAAACTGGTGGAATGTGCCCGGCACCGAAACATTGAGGTCATAACCTATGCCAATGTTCAGGATGTTAACGGAGAGCCGGGAAACTTCACCGTCTCGGTAAAAAAACGGGCACGGTATGTTAACGAAGAGCTCTGCACCGGCTGCGGGGTCTGCCAGGAGAAATGTCCGTCAAAAGCTCCCAGTGAATTTGAACAGGGTTTAGGCCTAAGAAAAGCCATCTATGTTCCCTATGCCCAGGCAGTGCCCAATGTGCCCGTTATTGACAGGGATATCTGTATCTACTTCCAGAAGGGCAAATGCCGTGCCTGCGAGATGTTCTGCAAGGCAAAGGCTATTGATTTCACCCAGACTGACCAGATAGTGGAGATAAAAGTAGGAGCAATTATCCTGTGCCCCGGCTTTGATGAGTTTGATGCCAGTATTTTTACCAACTACGGTTATGGCATCTTCCCTAATGTATTAACCAGCATTCAGTTTGAGAGATTGCTGAGCGCTTCCGGTCCATTCCAGGGACAGCTCATCCGATCCTCGGACAAGAAACCACCGCAGAAGATTGCCTGGATTCAATGCGTTGGCTCCAGAGACACCCATATCGCCGCCAACAGCTACTGCTCATCGGTATGCTGCACCTATGCTATAAAGGAAGCTGTGGTGGCTAAAGAGCACAGCTCAATCCCTCTGGAAACTGCCATCTTCTACATAGATATCAGGACTCACGGCAAGGGTTTTGAGAGATATTATGAACGAGCCGAGAAAGAGCAAGGAGTTAGATTCATAAGGTCAAGGATACACAGTGTTTATCAGGACAGCGAGGGAGACCTCATCCTCAGGTATGTTGATGAGAATAGAATAAAGGAGGAAAAGTTCTGCCTGTTAGTCCTTTCGGTAGGACTCAGACCACCGGCGCTAACTGAGGAGCTGGCTAAAAAGCTGGGAGTGGAGCTTAACCAGTATGGTTTCTGTCAGGCTGGAGATTTCGCCCCGGTAACCACCTCCAAACCGGGTATATTTACTGCTGGCGTGTTCAGTGGTCCCAAAGACATCCCGGAATCAGTAATGGGCGCCAGCGCCGCCGCCAGCGAGGCGGCACAACTGCTTGCCTCATCCCGACATAGCCTGACCGCAGAAAAACAATATCCACCGGAGAGAGATGTTAGTGGTGAGGAACCACGCATCGGGGTCTTCATCTGCCACTGCGGTACTAATATCGGCGGGGTGGTGGATGTCCCCAATGTTAGAGAATATGTCAGCTCTCTACCCAGTGTGGTCTTCGCTGATGAAAACCTTTTTACCTGTTCACAAGACACCCAACAGAGGATAAAGGAGAAAATAGAAGAATACAATCTAAATCGGGTAGTGATTGCTGCTGCTAGCCCCCTAACCCACGAGTCCTTGTTCCAAGAGACAATCAGGGAGGCTGGACTCAATAAATACCTCTTTGAGATGGTTAACATTCGGAATCAGTGCTCCTGGGTACATACGCATGAGCCAGATAAGGCTACGGAAAAGGCTAAAGACCTGGTAAGAATGGCGGTAGCCAAGGCAAGACTGATTAAGCCGCTGAGGCAGATGCCTCTGGAGATAAATCATGCAGCTCTGGTTGTCGGTGGCGGTATTGCCGGTATGACCAGTGCCCTGAATCTGGCAGAGCAGGGGTTTGAGGTTCATCTAGTGGAAAGAGCTTCCCAGCTTGGTGGCATTGCCAACCGGATTTACCACACCATTGAGGGGCTGGATGTCCAGGCTTTTCTCAAAGACCTTATCAACAAAGTTGCGCAACAGCCGTTAATCCATATCTATAAGGAGACTGACATTCTGGAATTCAGCGGCTACGTGGGCAATTTTAAGACCGGGATAATGGTGCGCCCCGAAGGAGAGACCAAGGAGATAAATCACGGCGTAGCCATAATTGCCAGTGGCGGCGATGTCTTTAAACCCAAGGAATACCTGTATGGTCAACATCCCAGCGTTTTCACCATGCTGGAACTGGAAGGAGAGATAGCCAAGGGTAACCCGCAGGTTTGCGCTGCCCAAAATATAGTTATGATTCAGTGCGTTGGCTCCAGAGACGAAGAAAGACCTTACTGCAGTCGAACCTGCTGCAGCAAAGCAGTCGGCTGTGCCCTTAAACTGAAAGAGCTAAACCCCGAAGCGAACATCTATGTTCTCTACCGGGATATCAGAACCTACGGCTTCAAGGAACAATACTACCAGGAGGCGAGAGCCAAAGGCGTGCTGTTCATCCCTTATGATGCCGCCGATAAGCCCAAGGTGGAAGCGGTAACCGAGGATGGTAAAGAGATTCTCCGGGTCAATGTCAGCGACCCGATTCTGGGTATGGACTTTTCCATAGACGCTGACGTGCTGGCCCTAGCTACTGCTACCGTCCCCTCACCGGGTAGTGAAGAACTATCCCGTTTGTTCAAGGTGCCGCTGAATGAGGACGGCTTCTTCCTTGAAGCTCATGTCAAGCTTCGCCCGGTAGATTTCTCCACCGAAGGGGTCTTCGTGTGCGGACTGGCTCACAGCCCCAAGCTAATTGAGGAAAGTATTGCTCAAGCCGAGGCAGCTGCCTCACGGGCAGCCACCATACTCGCCAAGGATGTCATCTACGGTCAAGGAGCCATTGCTTCTATTGATAAAGAGGCTTGCTCCGGGTGCCAGATATGTATTGGTGTCTGTCCCTATAGTGCTATTATCTTCAATGAAGAAGACCAGGTAGCTGAGGTTCAGGAGTTACTGTGTAAAGGCTGTGGCAACTGTGCTGCCGCCTGCCCTTCGGGGGCCTGTTCCATCAAAAACCTGGCTAATGAGCATATTCTCGCCGAGATAGAAGCTTTAGTTTAGGAGAAAAGCATGATTGATTTAGCTAAGGCAAATAAAAATCTGTGGAAGGAAATAACCGAGGAGAGCGGGGATATCAGGAACTGCTTCAACTGCGGTACCTGTATTTCTGGCTGTCCTGCCGCCGAAGCTGACCCACCACTCCTTATAAGAAATTTAGCTCGTATGGTTCTGCTGGGCTTGGAGGACGAACTGCTGGAAGAAGGGACACCGTGGATATGTGTTACCTGTTCGCAATGTGAGGAAATGTGTCCCATGAAAGTACACCCGTTTGAAGTCTGTTTAGCGATAAGAAGATGGCAGAGCCAGAAAGACGAGACCTACATACCCTCGGCGGTTACTGAGATATTCCAGAGAGGTCATACCCAACCGCTGGAGAAAGTTCAGGAGCTGAGGAAATCGGTAGGGCTGGAAGAAACGCCGCCGACCATTGTCAAGTTCCCTGAGCTGCTGAAAAAGTTTCAGGCGATGCTCAGAGAGACAGAGCTGGTAAAAAATAACGATTTCATGTTCAGAGGTTAAAGCTGTGAAATACGGTTTATTTCTCGGCTGCAATATGCCGGCAATAAGACCCGATGTAGAACGAGCCATCAGGCTAACCATGCCCAAACTAGGGGTGGAATTGATAGACCTGGAGGGTTGCGCCTGTTGTTCTGCCTTCGGCACCTTTCCTTCGGCAGATGAAATCGCGGGACTGGCGGTTAACGCCTGGAATCTCGCCATTGCCGAGGAGAGCGGGGTTGACCCCATAGTTGAGTGCGGCTCCTGCTACAGCTCGCTGAGGCTGGGACGAGATAAACTCCTGCAGGATGAGGAGAAAAAGAAGCGAGTTAACGAACTGCTGAAAATAGCCGGCAAGGAGTTTAAAGGGACGGCTCAGACCCATCACATGATTGATGTCCTCTATAATGAGGTGGGCACAGAGAAAATTAGCAATGCCATTACCAGGAATCTCAATGGTATTAACGCCGTAGTCCAGTATCCCTGCCACACCATGTTCCCCAGTGAAATTGTCGGCTTTGACAATCCGCGGCGACCGCAAATGCTAAAAGAGCTGGCCGAGGCTCTGGGAGCCAAAGTCCAGGGTTTCAGTCGGGAACCTCAGTGCTGTGGCGGCGCCGGAGGGTTTAGCCACGGAGCTCACATTGATGCCGTGAAATTCACCCAGAAAAAATTTGATGCCATCACAGAAGAGACCAGCGCCGAGCTCATAGTTGTCTCCTGCATAACCTGCCTGATGCACCTTGACGGAACACAACGAGACTTAAATAAGGGTAGCGATGACCATAAATATTCGTTACCTGTTTTTGATTATAATCAGGTGCTAGCCCTGTGTATGGGCTTTGACCCCAAGGAGGTAGCCAGTATCTCCTTCATACCCAGGGATAAGGTCATTGAAAAGATACTAGCTAATCCCAGGTCTTAATATCACCATAACTGACGCCCCTTCAGGTGGGTTAGTTACCAATCCCACCCTCTTAGATGTTCGTTTAGAACCTATCCCCCTGACCCCCTTCCCTTAGTAAGGGAAGGGGGTGTTGAGATGAGAGGGGGCAAAGCCCCCTCTCAAAAATCTCTTTCCCCTTTGAGGACAGGAGCCTACTTAATCAGGGGTGTTTAAGAGGGGCTAGCGCCCCTCTTTTAAAATTATTTCCCCCTCTCCTTTTAAGGAGAGGGGGATTAAGGGGGTGAGGTTCTAATGAATACCTAGGAGGAAACAGGTTACTAAGCAATCTCTTCTTTAATAAATTGACAATTCATCATTAGCCTAATATAATTACCCCGTAAATTATCAGCCACCGACCCTCCGGGCGGTGAGCTTCTAAAGCAAACATCGTTAACAATTTCAGTCGCTTGGATCGGATATGACCGAGACGGCAAGACAGAAAATGCAATCATAAAGTGCCTTCTCCGGTGTATCGGAGAGGGCATTTTTATTTAAAGTTTAGCTCAAGTGAGGAGGTAAAATGCTCAAGTTAGGCTTTATTGGTGCCGGAACGGTAGGCACTGCCCTATCGGTCAGGTTGAAGAGTAAAGGATATGAAATAGTAGCGGTAGCCAGTCGCAGTCAGACATCGGCGGAAAAGCTGGCACAGGCAGTGGGTGACTGTAGGGTACGCAACAGCAGCCAGGATGTAGCTGACGCTGCCGACCTCGTCTTCATCACCACCCCCGACGATGCTATCGCCTCGGCAGCCTTACAAATACAATGGCGCAAAGGGCAGAGTGTCGTCCACTGCAGCGGGGCGGCATCTACCGATATTCTGGAGCCAGCCAGGAAACTGGGAGCGCAGGTGGGCAGCTTCCACCCCCTGCAGACCTTCGCCAGTGTAGAACAGGCAATAGACAATATACCGGGCTCGACCTTCGCTATAGAGGCTGAGGAACCTTTGCTGAATACCCTTAAGGAAATGGCTACCGCCCTTGATGGAGAGTGGATAGAGCTAAAAGGGAGCGATAAGGTTCTCTACCACGCCTCCGCCGTCATCGCCTGCAATTACCTGG
>DATKVW010000126.1:0-4225 GCA_035529875.1 Dehalococcoidales bacterium
CCTCGGCAATTTGATTGTAGAAATTCTCCAGATACTTACAAATAAAGCTGTTGTAAAATCTGGTTATCGGCCAGGGAATCTTTTCTACTGTCATTATCCTAAAGCCAATGTTACTCCTTTAGACTATTTGTTAAAACCTCATCCTCTCCAATAAATTCTAATTTCTAAATCCTAGATTCAAAGCCTAAGGATTTGGTTTCTTGGGTTTTAGTAATTAGCGCTTTGAATTTGTTTAGAATTTCGCGCTTGGAATTTAGGATTTCACTATAGGCTTTGCCCCCTCTCAAAAATCCCTTTCCCCTTTGGGGACAGAATTTATGTAGTCAGGGGTGTCTAAGAGGGGCGTTAGTCCCTCTTTCATTTATCTCCCCCTCTCTTTCTCAAGGAGAGGGGGAACAAGGGGGTGAGCTTTTAATAAACAATCTCCATATCGCCTGCGCTTGGTTTGTTAAATTTGGTAGTAGATAAGGATGTCAAGCAGTATTGCCACCGAGATGGTCAACCTGAATATTGTTAGTGATGCAAAAGCTTTAATTCCCTTTTCTTTGTTTGAAGCATTCTTGAGAAATCTTATTCCGTGATATAGGGCATAAATGCCGGTGACTAGCACCAGGATAAGATAGAGATTACTGAGTGGCGCTAACAGAGGCAGCAGACTACTTAACAGGATGGTCAGGACAAGGAAGCCCATACCGATACCTACGGCAAACTTCAGTGACGGCATAAAGAAGAAAGCAGGCAGTTTCATAACTGGTTTGCCGTTAACCCCGTAGGTGATGTGCAAAGGGTAATAGACCATAATATGAGCCGCCTGCCAGACGAGCCCGAGGAAATACAGATACCAGGGAAGCGGACTGGTAAATAGCGTTTCCGGTGAGAAAGCTGCCCAGCCCCCCAGATAGACCAGGCCCACAATGGGTGGCAGTGATAAATACCCCACCCGGTCACGAAGGTAAGCGGAGTAAAGAGAGCCTAAAATAATCGCCAGAAGCAGGATAAAGAAGTTCACCGGATTAAAGAAAAACCAGGAAAATAAAAGAGAACAGATAAAAAGAAATATAGCCGAGACCAGGGCATTACTTGCTTTAATCCGCCCACTGGGAATGGAGCGTTCCGGCCAGATTACCTTGTCCCGGTCGCGGTCTATGTAATTATTAAGGGCAATAATTCCCCAGCCAGCAAAGGCAACCGCCACAAAGCCAAGGACACACTTGTCCCAGGGTGGATAGGCTCGAATGCTTAAAACCACAGCACTAGCCGCATTTAACGGGGTCAGCAATAAAAAGATGGGGGGAACCAAGGCGAGGAAGCCTGATAGCCTATCAATTAAGGAATAGCTTTCCTTGGTGGCTAGTCCCAGACCAAGAAATGAGCGGAGTACTTGATTCACTCTGTTTCCCTTCTCCCTCCCTAACCAAACCGGTAAGAGATACCAAACCCTCCTCTGGGATAGTTCCAGGTTACTGCTCCCTGGTCGCAAACAATGTTGCAGGTTCCGCACTCAAGACAGCCTTCCCAGTTGAAGACCACATTATCGTTTTCCACTTTGTAATTTTCTACTGGACAGGTATAGGTGCACAGCCAATGAGGACACTGGCGGCAGATTTCTGAATTTACCTCAATGTGAGGGATACTATCTACATGAAACAGATTCAGGGCTAGCTTATCGTCAATATTCATAGGAATGCCCACGCTCCTTTCAAACATTGCCAGAGAAACCTAACCAGGGGGAACGCACGGTTGAATGCCCGTGACAGTTTATTCTGATGATGTAATTTGGACAATTCATGTGCGTTAAAGTAGTTTAATGCCAGCCAGGCTTTCTTCAGCATCTTCCATTCCTGTCGTCTCTTGGGTAGCTCGTTGATGGTAAAGTAGTCCACTGCCATCTGGGTTATCGTTTTAAAGTAAGCGCCAAAGAATTCGGGATTATCCTCGGCAAAGCGATTCATTTTGCGGTATCGTTTCAGGTCTTTCATGACGAAGCTCTTATTAAGCAGCTTCTGATAGTAAGACAGGGCTTTCTCTGAGAAATCACCCCGTCGTTTAGCCTCTATTACCGTCTCTGCTGCCGCCTCACCAGAAGCCATGGCAAAGTTTGTACCCTCATAGTGTAAGGAGGCGTTGAGGAAGCGGGCGGCATCCCCCACCACTAACAGACCATTGGTATAATACCTGGGAGTAAAGTCATAGCCGCCATCGGGAGCCAGGTGTGCCTGGTACTCTATAGTCTTTCCCCCTCTAATATAATTCCTGACCATGGGGTGCTCTTTAAATCGCTCCATCAGCTCGGTTACCTTTACCCTTTGCTCGGTGAGGGGTTTCACCGCCAGCCACAGCACTACCGACAGGCTTTCCAGGTTGGTGTAGATATTACCCCCTCCCCAGATGCCTTTAGTGGCATCACCGGCTAAATACTTTAGCTCTACCCCCTCGTTACCACTAAGCTGGAAACGCTCCTCAATAACCTCGCGGGGCAGCTCAATAATTTCCTTCATACCCAGGGATACCTGTCTGGGGATGTATTTCCCCCTCAGCCCCGCTTTTTGCGTTAACAGAGAGTTTGTCCCCTCGGCAATTATAACCACATCGGCATAAAGCTCACCTTCTTCTCCCCGAGCTTTTACCCCGACTACTTTATTTCCGTCCCATAGCAGGTCATCAACTACCGTATTGGTGAGAAGGAAGGCGCCGGCTTCTTCTGCCTTGCTGGCATACCACTGGTCGAACTTAGCCCGGGATACCGTAAAGCTGTTATTATACGGTGGTTTGTTATGGTCTTCACTTTGCACTCCAATGGAAACGCCGTTGTTTTCTGAGACAAGGAAAATCTGTATGCCTTTCATATGACGTTCTACCGGCGCTTCCTCCCAAAAGTTGGGTATAATCCGGTTTAGAACAGTAGTAAAGAGGACACCTCCGAAGATATTTTTGGTTCCAGGATAAGCTCCTCGCTCTAACAGGGCAACCTCCAGCCCGGCTTTAGCCAGAACATAAGCTGCCGTTGTTCCCGATGGTCCGGCCCCGACTACGATGACATCAAACTTATTTTCGTTTTCCATTTTTATCTCTATACCTTTCCAGCTAGGGTTTCTCACTATTTTATTAAGTAGAGACCAAATATGCAAGCGCACTCTTAATTAAGACCGAGATTTCCTACCGCTTGGTAATAGGTAATCAGTATGGTAAAATGATTTATCGTGGCTGAGAGCAAGAAATCTGATTTAGAGACAAAGGCAGCCCCCCTCTCTTCCTTTAAGGAAAGACTGGCTGATTTGTTGACTTTAAGTCGGGGTGTTATTGGTCTGGTAATTCTCTCCTTGAGCTTTATCGGGAAGGATGCTTACTTAACCGTGGTTATTTTAGCTCTGGTTGGAGCAGCCACTGATATATTTGATGGCAAGGTAGCCAGGCGGTATCTTAAGAACCGGGAAAGCAAGCTGGGGAAATATGATGTAGAAACAGATACCCTTTTCGTTCTTTGCATTATCGCTTATTTTTCCCTGTCTGGTATAGTTGTTCCCGGGGTGGTGGGTTTGACGTGGGTAGGTCTTGCCCTGGTGGCAGTGATTCTTTCTAAAAGAGCGCCGAAAGTCTTACTTATGTTTGAAATCCCCAGTGTGTTAGCAATTTTGACCATTACTGGAATTTACGACTTTAATATATTTATCTCAATTATTTTGCCGGTATTTTTTACTGGTGTTATAATAAACTGTAAGAGGGTTATTTACCTGGTTTTTGAGTATTTCCCCAGGGTATTTTCGGGAGGGTAATAGATGGCAACCAGGCGCAGAAATTTGTTCTTATATCTTGCCTTGGCTTGCTTTATCGGCATTATAGCCATATTTATCGTTGATGGTTATCTAGGGGTCTATGATGCCCTCTATATAACTGCCGGGGAGCGAGAAGAAACAATAGAGCCTGACTTCTGGCAGCGTGAAGACTGGGTTTGGTCAACCAGGGTTAACCAGGGGGAAAGGGTATTTTTCCGCTATGAAGTGGATAATCGCCAGTTTTCTCGATATTCAGGTAATGTGGAAGTGTCAGTGTGGCGGATGCAGGAAAGGGTGCTTAATTTGGCCTCACAACCGATAGCAATTGCTCCTTTTGATAAGGGTCAAGTAGAATGGATAATAGATACTACCGAACTCAAGCCAGGTGATATTCTTTCAGAGCAGTCTTACCAGTTTTCAGTAATTATTACCAGAGAAGCGATAGAGCGAAA
>DATKVW010000127.1:0-2333 GCA_035529875.1 Dehalococcoidales bacterium
CCAGGAAAGCATTGGTAATGTCATCACGCTGGGGCATGCCGAAGGAGATATTACTGGCACCGACGGTAATATTTACGCCCAGCTTGCTCCTGATTAAGTGAACCGTGTCCAGAAAGATTTTACCGGCTAGGTGGTCGGCACCTACTGTTAACGCCAGACAGTCGATAATTACATCTT
This sequence comes from Dehalococcoidales bacterium, assembly GCA_035529875.1. GTDB lineage: Bacteria > Chloroflexota > Dehalococcoidia > Dehalococcoidales > DATKVW01 > DATKVW01. The sequence continues at coordinate 178 of DATKVW010000127.1, forward strand.
GGCGGGGGATGCCGTATTTTTCAGCTCGTGAGATTATTTTTTCGGCTACAGCCAGACGGTGCTCCGGTTCCATAGGAATACCCGTTTCATCGGATACCAGTCCGATGACAGGGACGCCATACTTTTTGGCTAACGGCAGTACCTGTTCCAGTGAGCCTTCTTCTCCGTTAACTGAGTTTAGCAGCGGTCTTCCCGGGCAAACCTCCAGAGCGGCCGCCATTGCGGCAATGTTGGAGGTATCAATACAAATAGGTGCTTCTACCGCTTCAGCTACTGTTTTAACGGCAGCCGGTAGAAGCTCCACCTCGTCAATCTCTGTCAGCCCTACATTAACATCAATAATATCAGCACCGGCTGATACCTGTTTTATGGCCATCTCTCTTATCAGAGCTAGGTCATTATTGACAAGAGCTTGGTGGAGGCGCTTCTTTCCTGTGGGATTGATGCGCTCACCGATAAGAATGGTTGGATTCTCACCTCCGATGGTTACCGACTTGGTGGCGCTGCTGACGATAGTTTCGGCGGTTTTATTCATAGTACTCCTCTCCTCTGAATACCCGTAAGGGGTTTGATTGAAAATATAGGCATCTGTAGGGATAACTGTAGACTACAGAAACCATTGTCAAAATATTATATCGCTACCTTTCCCCTTGTCAAGGAAGGTGCTTGAACACTGTTTCAATATCTTGTTCTATACCTGCAGTCTCCGCCACAGCTTCTCTACTCTGGCCCTTAGTTCATCAAAATTGCAATCAGTATCTATAATCAAATCGGCGTGCTTTAGTCGCTCCTCGTTTGACATCTGGGAGTGAATGCGAGCCAGAGATTCTGGTGTGGATAGACCGGTTCGTTCCTGAAGTCGCTTGAGTACAATGGGTTCAGGGGCTACTGTAACCCAGACCTCGTCAACTAATGAAGTCCAGTTGGCTTCAATCAATAACGGCGCTTCGAGTACAACTACTCCTACTCCCTGCTCACGGTACTTCTCAAGTTGAGCCTTCGCCATATCATACATCCGTGGGTGCATAATTCGGTTCAGCCGCGATAGAGATTCAGCATCATCAAACACTATTTTGCCCAGCTTGTTGCGGTCAATGTTACCCTTAGCGGTAAGAATCTGCCGACCAAAAGCAGCTACTACCTTGTGCCGTACTTCAGTATCAGGTTTGAGTGCCGCATGCCCTATCTCATCGGCGTCCAGGACAGTGGCTCCCAGTTCCGCCAGCATATGAGATACGGTGCTCTTGCCACTGCCTATGCCGCCGGTAAGACCAATAATCTTCATTTTCCTATCTTAACCAAGTCTAACTGCTACGCATCTATGCAGTCAAGAATAAAGCCAACGAGATTGTTTGGCAACCTATCCCCCTGACCCCCTTCCAAGAATAAATTCTAAATTCTAAATCCTAGATTCAAAGCCTAAGGATTTGGTTTCTTGGGTTTTAGTAATTAGCGCTTTGAATTTGTTTAGAATTTCGTGCTTGGAATTTAGGATTTCACTATAGACTTTTCCCTTCCTTGGGCTAAGGAGCTTATTTAATAAGGGGTGTTTAAGAGGGACGCTAGTCCCTCTTTTAAAATTATTTCCCCCTCTCCTTCTCAAGGAGAGAGGGATAAAAGGGGGTGAGGTTAATAAAAATCTCTATTTACACTCCGGCTAATCCTTTACCAAACTCAAGTAGTTTTTCTACTCGCTTTAGGCTATTACTTTCGGTATAGAGGCGGAGCACCGGTTCAGTCCCCGAAAATCTGATGAGCAGCCAGGTGGTATCCGCCAGGATAAAACGGAAGCCATCAGCGGTGTCCGCTTTTACCACTTTAACCCCGTCAATGGATTCGGGGGAATTATCTCTAATACGCTCACTTATAGCCTGGCGCTTGTCCTCAGGGAATTTTACATCTATACGTTTGAAGTGATGGGGTCCCACCTTACTGTACAGGTAATCTATGAGCTGTGATGGGGTTTTACCCGTCTTGACCATCAGGTCGAGAAAATAGAGACCAGCCAGAATACCGGAAGTAGCCTATCATGGTGATTTCGTTGTGAGGCATATACGGCATAACGGTGATATCAGGTGGAATAGTGAACTTATCTATGTCTCCGAAGCTCTTGCCGGTGAGCCGGTGGCGCTCAGGCAGAAAGGTGAATACCTATG
>DATKVW010000128.1:0-5367 GCA_035529875.1 Dehalococcoidales bacterium
GTAAAACAGGAAATAACCTCAATGCCTGGTGTTTATCACTACTCCACCGACCTGCTGTCCCAAGAAGTTGAGGAGATAGCCAAGCTGGGCATTCCAGCAGTAATACTTTTCGGAATTCCGGAGAATAAGGATGAAATCGGCTCCTCAGCCTATGACCCTAAAGGTATTATCCAGCAAGCGGTACGAACCATCAAAAAGGCAACACCAGAACTGCTGGTAATAACCGATGTCTGTCTCTGCGAATATACCAGCCATGGTCACTGTGGTGTTGTCGTCAACGGTTACGTTGACAATGATAAGACTCTGGAGCTACTGGCTAAAACAGCCCTATCTCATGTTGAAGCCGGGGCTGATATGGTAGCTCCTTCAGACATGATGGACGGCAGGGTGAAGGCAATCCGGCAGGCACTGGACGAAAGGGGATTTAACAACATCCCCATCCTGGCTTACGCTGCCAAATACGCCTCCGCCTTCTACGGTCCCTTCCGTGAAGCGGCTGGTTCGACACCTCAATTCGGTGACCGCCGCTCCTACCAGATGGACCCAGCCAACCGGCGGGAAGCCCTGCGGGAGATAGAACAGGATATTGCCGAGGGCGCAGATATGGTTATGGTGAAGCCAGCCCTAGCCTACCTGGATGTGATACGTAAGGTACGTGAAACCTTCAATTACCCATTAGTCGCCTATAATGTTAGCGGCGAATACGCTATGGTGAAAGCAGCGGTTCAACAGGGCTGGCTGGACGAGAAGAGAATAGTTCTGGAAATTCTGACTAGTATTAAGAGAGCCGGAACCGATATAATTATAAGCTATCATGCTAAAGATGTAGCCCGCTGGCTGCAAACTGTCTGAGATTTACGATATGAAGGATTTAAGCCGTTCAAAGCAACTTTTTGCCGAAGCTCAACGATATATGCCGGGAGGTGTCAATAGCCCGGTGCGTGCCTTCAAGGCGGTGGGGGGAACGCCGGTTTTTATGCAACGGGGGCAAGGCTCCCGGCTGTATGATGAGGATGGTAATGAATTTATTGATTATGTATGCTCCTGGGGACCGCTTATCCTGGGGCACTCTCATCCTCAAATAACAACAGCAATCAAGACGGCAGTGGAGCACGGTTCAAGCTTTGGCACCCCCACGGAACTGGAGACAACTCTGGCAAAGATGATTTGTGCTGCCATACCGTCTATTGAGATGGTGCGGTTGGTTAACTCGGGCACAGAAGCTACCATGAGCGCCATCCGGCTGGCTCGGGCGTTTACCGGTAGAAACAAGGTAGTGAAATTTGCCGGCTGCTACCACGGGCATTCCGACGGATTACTCGCCAAGGCAGGGTCAGGAATGGCAACCCTGGGCATACCCACCTCTCCCGGGGTTCCTCCTTCCTTTACCGCTGATACCCTGGTGGCGTCCTACAACCATGCCGAAGCAGTGGAGCAACTCTTTGACCGGTTTGCTTCCGAGATTGCTGCCGTAATCGTGGAACCGATAGCCGGTAATATGGGCGTGGTGTTACCCCGGCCCCCATTTCTGGAGCGCCTCCGCAGTCTGACTCGAGAAGCGGGAGCTATCCTTATCTTTGATGAAGTGATAACCGGCTTCCGGGTGGCTTATAGCGGGGCTCAATCTATCTACAACATAACCCCAGACCTCACCTGTTTAGGTAAAATTATTGGTGGCGGGTTACCCATCGGCGCCTATGGGGGACGAAGCGACATTATGGAGATGGTAGCTCCTCTGGGTCCGGTCTACCAGGCAGGGACACTTTCCGGGAATCCTATCGCCACGACTGCAGGCATTGAGACACTAAAAATATTAGGTCAACCCGGTGTCTATAAACAGCTTGAGTCAAGGGCATCTCTCCTGGAAAAAGGCATCACCTCTGCTGCTGATAAGTCGGCGATAGATGTACAGGTATCAAGAATAGGCTCAATGATAACCGTTTTCTTTACCGAAGAAGCGGTAACCAATTATGAAACCGCCAGCCAGGCCGATACCGAGCTATTCGGTAGCTTTTTCCAGCAAATGCTGGCTAATGGTATATACTGGCCGCCTTCCCAGTTTGAGACCGCCTTTGTTTCTCTGGCACATAGTGAGGAAGATATCAAGATTACCGCAGAGGTTGCGAGCCGGGTACTCAACACTCTTCAACTGACTCAAACGACAAAGGAGAGCAAATTATCTGGACAAAATAGAGCAGATTAGTTATAATTAATAATGGTTATTATTACTAATCTGACTGATTCGTTCAACCGGGAAGGTCTAATTGAATCAGATATCTAATAAAGTAGCCGCAGTGCTCATAGCTGGACTCTTCAATCCTCTGGCGTTATCCTGGGGCTGCTGGAAAGGAAAATGATGGACAGTATTTCGCTGCTACACGTGGTATCTTATGTGACTATTCTCATCTTTTTCGCTGGCTTTGCGATGAAGGCAATCAGGTATGCTACTGCGCCTATACACTTAAGGTGGGAGCTTTATCCGGTTGCCCATGAGGTCGGGCATAAATCTGGCGGCTCCTATCTGGAGGAGCTAGATTGGAGGACTAAACCGCGTAAAAAGAGCCTCATTGGTGAACTTACCTTCATGGCGAAGGAATTTCTATTTTTTAGAGGCTACTACCATCGTAATAGACAAATCTGGTACTTCGTGTATCCCTTCCATATCGCAGGCTACTTGTTCGTTGTCTGGCTTGTCGTGCTTCTTATCGGTGCATTAGCAACGCTAGCTGATTTGCCCATATCCGCCGGGTCAGCAAGCCTTTGGGGCCAGATAATCTACTATCTGACCCTGGCGGTAGGATTAGCTAGCTTCATAATTGGAACCATCCTAAGCATGAGCTTGCTTATAAAAAGGTCAGTTGACGAAGATTTGAAGACTTATACCACCCCGATAGACTACTTCAACCTGTCGTTTGTACTGGCCATTTTTGCGAGTGGACTGGTTGCGTGGCTATTGTCTGACCCAACCTTCCACATTGCCAGAGAGTATATGAAGAGCTTGATTACTTTAAACCCCATGCCCGCTATGAGCCCAGCCATAATCACCCATATCATGATTGTTTGCCTGTTCCTTATCTACATGCCATTCACCCGAATGACACACTCTATTGCCAAATATTTTACCTTCCACAGAGTGCGATGGGAGGATGAACCAAACGTCGGGAAGGGTGAAATGGAAAAGAAGATAGAAGAGCTCCTCAATCAACCCGTTAGTTGGTCAGCTTCTCATATCCAGCCTGGCAAGAGATGGAGCGAGCTTGCAGCGAGTGAGACTGTATCGGAGGTAAAACATGAAGAAGAGAAGAAAAATAGTAAGAATTGAAGATATAGGTAAGCCAAGCGAGCAGATGGTCAACATCGAGCCAGAAGACTTGATGAGCCTTCCCTATCTACAAAGTTCGGATAGCAAATCGCCACCAATCAAGCCACTTACGGAAGACCAGAAGAAGAGGTATGAATGCTCGCTGGATGGAGTATCCGCTATTGGTCTACCCAGGCTGAAAAGCAAAGAGGAGGAGGAAAGAGCGGTCAAAGACTTCCTCAGTGGCCTCAAGAAATTATTATCCCGAAAAGATAACTGGACCTTTCTCCAGCCCTTAATGCTCTCGCTGGAAAATTGTGTCAAATGTCATACCTGTAGCGAATCTTGCCCCATATACCTTGCCAGCGGTAGACAGGAGATATATCGCCCTATCTATCGCTCTGAGGTGCTGCGTAAGATTATCAACAAATATCTGAAAAAGGGCGGAAAGTTTGCTAAATTCACCGGAAATGATATCGACCTCAATTGGACCACCATCGCCAGATTGGCCGAATTAGCCTATAGATGCACCTTATGCCGCAGATGTGCTCAAGCATGCCCCGTAGGCATTGACAACGGATTAATAACTCACGAAATTAGGAAGCTGTTTAGTCAAGAAATGGGTATTGCCCCCAAGGAACTCCACGAATTGGGTACCGTTCAGCAATTGCAAGTGGGCTCCAGCACCGGTATGAAACCAGAAGCGTTTGTAAATATTATTAAGGATTTCATGGAAGAGGACATCGAAGAAAAAACAGGCAAAAAGATAGAGATTCCCATTGATAAGGAGGGCGCGGATATTCTGTTTATCCAAAACGCCGGGGAATTCCTTTCTTGGCCGGAGAATCCGGAAGCCTATGCTATCATCTTTGATGCCGCCGGATTAAACTGGACGTTGTCCAGTGAACTTTCTGGCTACGATGCGGATAATTACGGAGTTTGGTATGATGACATCCAGCTAGCTCGAATAGCACTCAAACAGGTTCAGGTTGCCAAAAAGTTAAAGACAAAAAAGATAGTCGTCGGGGAGTGCGGGCATGCTCATAAGGCACTCATAGTCATCGCCGACAGGATATTAACCGGAGAACTGAATATCCCAAGAGAAAGCTGTTTGCCATTGCTGGCAGATTTGGTGTGCAATGAAAAACTCAAGCTCGATCCCCGGAAGAATGACTTCCCGGTTACTTTACATGACCCGTGCAACATGGTCAGACTAATGGGAATTGTTGAACCTCAGAGAAGAGTCTTGAGGAAAATCTGCCCACAATTCCGGGAAATGGAGCCGCACGGCGTGGAGAACTATTGCTGCGGTGGCGGAAGTGGATTTGCCATCATGTCACAGACGAACTTCTCCGACTGGAGGTCTTCTATCTCAGGAAGGATGAAAATAAAACAGCTTCTTGAAACTTTCAAGGACGTCATTAGCCCCGAAATCAGGAAGTATGTATGTGCACCTTGTTCAAACTGTAAGGGTCAGTTCAGAGACCTCCTTGACTACTACAATATCGAAAGAAAATACAACCTATCCTATACCGGTCTAGCTGACCTGGTAGTGAATGCGATGGTTGATATCAAGCAACCGTTCCTACAGGAACCTGCCAATTTGTAGCGAGGGAACTTGGCACTTAATACTCACTTCTGCCGATTCACTAGACAAGGGACTTATTTGAACCAGAAAATGTCAACCTCAGATAAAGTAGGTGCAGTAATGGTAGTCGGCGGGGGTATAGCTGGAATCCAAGCTTCACTTGACCTCGCCGAGTCGGGATACAAAGTTTACCTGGTGGAAAGGTCTCCTGCCATTGGCGGCACTATGGCTCAGCTGGATAAGACCTTCCCTACCAATGATTGTTCTATGTGTATCCTCTCCCCCAAACTGGTGGAATGTGCCAGACACCGAAACATTGAGGTCATAACCTATGCCGATGTTTTAGATATCAAGGGAGAGCCGGGGAACTTTACAGTCGCAGTAAGAAAGCAAGCTCGATATGTCAATGAAGAGCTCTGCACCGGCTGCGGGGTCTGCCAGGAGAAATGTCCGTCAAAAGCTCCCAGTGAATTTGAAC
>DATKVW010000129.1:0-2031 GCA_035529875.1 Dehalococcoidales bacterium
CTGCTATATCTTCTGTCCTGAGGGGTGCATTGAACGAAATGCTGAGGGCTATTTTGAAGCCAACCTATTTTATTGCAAGGGGTGTGGCATCTGTGCTGAAGAGTGCCGGAGAAAAGCAATAACAATGGTAGAGGAGGAGGAATAATGGCAAAAAGGGTAGGAATGGAAGTCTCTGTTACCATTGGCGAAGTGGTCAAACTGGCTAATGCTGATGTTATAGCTGCCTATCCTATTACCCCACAGACTCATATTGTAGAGCACCTGGCAGAGCTAGTAGCCGATGGCGAGTTAGATGCACAGTATATCCCGGTTGAATCTGAGCACTCGGCAATGAGCGCCTGCCTGGGAGCATCAGCCGTAGGGGCCAGGACGTTTACTGCTACCGCTGGTCAAGGGTTAGAGCTGATGCATGAGGTTTTGTATGTTGCCTCATCTATGCGGTTGCCGATAGTTATGACGGTAGCTAACCGAGCTTTGTCAGCACCAATAAGCATCTGGAGTGACCATTCCGATGCTATGTCTGTCCGTGATACCGGGTGGATTCAAATATTTACTGAGAATGGGCAGGAGGTTGTGGATAATGTGCTGTGTGCCTTCCGCATTGGTGAAGACCGTAGAGTCTTGCTTCCAGTAATGATTCACCTGGATGGGTTTTACCTGACACATGTAATTGAACCTATACTTTTACCTGAGCAGGGTGAGGTTAATAAATTTATTCCTCCTAACCAATACCCCTTACCTCTAGACCCGGCCAAACCGGTGAGTATGGGGGGTTTTGCCCCGCCTATCATCTATACCGAGACAAAGAAAGCACAGGAGGTAAACTTAAGAGCCGCTAAAGAGATAATCCTCCAATGCTGGGAGGAGTTTGGTAGCCGCTTTCAGCGCTATTACCATCCGGTCGAATGCTACCACTGTGAAGGTGCCGATGTACTTCTACTAACTATGGGCAGCTTTAGCGAGACGGCATCAATGGCTATAGATAAGATGAGAAAAGAGGGCAGAGATGTCGGACTGCTAAAGCTTCGCTTATGGCGTCCCTTCCCCTTTGAGGAAATCCGCCAGGCAGTTAGAAATGCTGAGGTTCTCATTATACTGGATAGGGCTCTCTCCTTTGGTGGACCTGGTGGACCGGTTTGTTCTGAGATTAGGTCAGCTTTATATAACGAAGCGAAAAAACCAAAGGTGATTAGTTTTGTTGGTGGGTTAGGCGGCAGGGATATTACTGTAGCTGGGTTTGAGGAGATAGTAAATAGAGGTATTGAGATCTCGCAGAAAGGGAGCGAGCAAGAATTTGAAATGTTTGGGGTGAGAGAATAATGGAAACGCATACTATTTCTATTCCACAATTGGTAGCTAGAGAGGAATTCTTCGCCCCTGGGCATCGGGCGTGTATAGGCTGTGGTCAAGCCTTAGCCGTAAGGCTTGCCTGTAAAGCACTGGGGCAAAATGTAATAATTGTCAGCGCTACAGGGTGTATGGAAGTAATCTCATCACAGCTCCCCTACACTACCTGGCGTGTTCCCTGGATTCATACTCTGTTTGAGAATGCCGCAGCCGTAGCTTCTGGTATAGAGGCCGGCTTAAAAGCTATGACAAAAAAAGGAAAACGCACCGACCAGGATGTTACGGTGGTAGCTATGGCTGGTGATGGTGGCACTAGTGATATCGGGCTTCAGGCACTATCCGGAGCATTAGAACGGGGTCATAACTTTCTCTATATTTGCTTGGATAACGAAGCCTATATGAATACTGGAATTCAAAGGTCTTCAGCTACTCCCTATGGTGCCTCTACCACCACCTCCCCCGCTGGCAAGGTGAGCATTGGGCAGGTTACCTGGAAGAAGGACATGCCAGCTATTGCCGCTGCCCATAATATTCCTTATGTGGCTACTGCCTGCCCCAGCTATCCCTTCGACCTAATGTCTAAGGTAGCAAAGGGGGCAGCAACCCAGGGTCCAGCTTATATTCATATTCTCTCAGTTTGTCCCATTGGTTGGAGGTGTCCCCCTGATTTAACCATCAGGATAG
>DATKVW010000130.1:0-2020 GCA_035529875.1 Dehalococcoidales bacterium
TAAAATTTGTTCTGTGTTTATAGCGTATCTCATGCTACCCAAAAAACTCTCAACCTTTAGATTGTAGTGTTAAAGCGCCTGATGGTCAAGATTGCACTTTTGGTTAAGATGCTACGGCTGATAATGGCTAAAAAAGATAGAACGGGAGAGTTTTGGTGATTTAATAGGTTTACTCTTTGTTCTGCAGTGTTTCAGGTTTTGATTTTTACCAAGCCGAGTTATCTTGACAAATCGGGGAGGGTGTGTTATAGTAACACTGTCCCAGGTGACTGAGGCAGGGGGATGGGTCGAGGAAGGAGTGACCGAGTAGGTGTAAACCGAAAGGGAGCAACAGAGGCGGAAATCCCGAGTGTTAAGGTTACCTGGGACGCTTTTTATATGGGGTTTTAATCGTCTTACTTTCTTGTCTGTGCTTATTCTGGTTTGAGAATACCGATAAAAGGCAGGTTCCGATATTCTTCCCCGTAGTCCAGTCCGTAGCCCACCACGAATTCGTCGGGCACCTCAAAGCCAATGTAATCCAGAGGCACATCCACGAGGCGGCGCACCCGCTTATCTAATAAGGTGCATACGGCTAAGCTGGCTGGTTCCTTGGTTCTGAGGTAATTGAGCACGTAGTTTAAGGTCATACCCGTGTCCACGATATCCTCCACCATAATAACATGCCTGCCGGTTACGTTTAGGTCCATGTCTTTGGTTATTTTCACCGCAGAGCTATTTCCACCGCCATAATAAGATATGCCCATAAACTCTATATCAAGGGGAATGGTTATCTGGCGGACAAGGTCAGCCATGAAACAAAAAACGCCCCGCAGTACGCCTACCATTAAGGGGTGACGGTCAGCATAGTCTTGAGATATCTGCCCGGCTAGCACGTGTACCCGCTGATGAATTTTGGCGCTGGAGTATAGCACCCGTTTGACGCCGTGACCTCGGGCTTGAGCTAATGGACCATAGCCGAACTTTGCCAGCAAGCGGTCAAAGTCCTTCTTGTAGAGCAGGGTTATCTTGACTTCGGGGTATAGTTGCCGGAGACGGCGCAGCTTACGGTTCTTTTCAGTGACCAGGCTCTGCTTGAGGGTGGTAAGCTCCACATACAGGTCGAGACCCGGCAGGTAGAAGTCAGGAGTGAACATCTCGGTTATTCGGTCACCTTCCCAGTTCAGGGGGAAGGAATGAGGCTCGTATACCCATTCTATGTTGTAGAAATCCAGTATGTGAGCAAACTCTTCTTCGCTGGGGTGAGCGAAGGTTGCGGTTCGGGCATGGCGTAATGCCATCGCCTCAGCTTCAGCCTGGCTGATTTCCTGCGGTGCTTCTTTTTCATAGCGGATAGCGTCACGCTGAATAGCCACCGATGCCAGGTTAGCCATGGCGGTTACAAAGTTGATGTCTTCGTTGCTGAATTCAGTGGGTTCTCGGGTATAGACTCTGAGGCTGCCCACTGCCGTACCATTGATGGTGAGGGGCACACCTAGCATGGAGGTGATGCCAGCCTTAGCTGCCGGCCCGGGGTACTGGACACGGCTATCCTGGTTAACATCGGCAATAGCCACTGGCTGTCCCTCCAGCACCTCCGCCAGACTCTTGTCGGCATCAAGCATGTTCTTGCGTAGATAGTACTGTGGCAATCCCCACGAGGAGCTATGTATCAGTTTCTTTCGGGTAGCATCTGGTAATACCAGCGAGACACCAGCCTTGGTGGCTCTGGCTGTAGCCCGGACAATAGTGTCCAGGGTTTGTTTTAGTGCTGTGTCAGAGTTAAGCGCTGCCGATGCCCGCCGCACTGCCTTGTAGTAGGTTCGCTCTTTGCTCCCCGCCAATTTACCCCTCCCAGTGGCATTGTAGGTAAGTTAGGTTTATCTGTCAATTAGCCCAATAAAAACAGAATGGCTCCCGAGGTAGGATTCGAACCTACGACCAAGCGGTTAACAGCCGCCCGCTCTACCACTGAGCTACTCGGGAGCGTTGAATATAATATCTGGCTGCCGAGCCTGGATTCGAACCAGGGCTAGAGGAT
>DATKVW010000131.1:0-2226 GCA_035529875.1 Dehalococcoidales bacterium
TTACGCACTTTACTCCACTCTATATGCCCTCAACCCAGAAACGGGACTCGCTTGGACTGTGGCTTTAATAAACGCACTCCAACCCGGCGTAGATTTGACGAATGATCTAGTTAAGCTATGGGCACAACCACGATGTACTCAGGTCTATGTTGAGGTTGATTACACAGAAGCAGGTGGGCTAGGAAATAAGAGCGCCGGCATGTCAGCCAAGATGGTAGCCGCAGAGTTAATATAGTGGAGAGGCAGAATGTGTTTTAAGAAAAAAGAGAACCCGAGTCCACCCCTGAGCCTTGGCCGGATAGAGTCCGGTGAGCTCTATACTATCCTTCAGGCTGCCTTCCCCCGGGTAAATCCTACACTAGCAATCAAGTTGGGCTCCGCCGCCTGGGAGCTTACCAGTGTCGATGAGTATAAGAGGTTTCTAAAATGGTATCGCGATACTCATAAGTACACCTGGGACGAGTACGACTGCAATGTTTACGGCTGGGTGATGACCGCTGAGGCCTTAAAATGGATGCATGGTAAGTTTCCCTGGGGCTACATCTGGGCCGGCAGCAATGATCCTGAATACCCTTTCCCTTCCCATGGGTTTTGCTTCATTCTCGACCACGAAAAGAAACTGTATTTCTGCGATGAGCTTTGCGTAGCCGCACCCAATGACGAGTTTGAACCGCTGTATCCGGTAAGTGCTAACTTGATTGCGGTAAATTAAAAGGGGGGTAGTGCTATGCCTATAGAGTTCAAACCGGAAGATTGGTTGCCCCAGGAGCCAAGCCAGGGGCCGCCATTTCCGGAGCTTCTTAACATCTACTGGCCGTGGTATAAACCTAAAAAGGAAATGTTCCAGGTCAGTGACCTGCTTATCTCTCCTGCCGAGGTCAACCCGGGGCAACCAGTAACTATATCCTGTCTGGTAACCAATATCGGTAGCAAGGTAGGGGATTACACAATAAAATTGAGAGGTGCTTTCATGGCTGAGCAATCAGTCACACTAGAGCCAGGAGCATCAGAGGTAGTATCCTTCGACGTCACTCCAACAGCGGCCAAGACCTATTCAGTGTCGGTTGACGGGCTGACTGGAACCTTCCGGGCAACCACAGTGCCAGTAGCTGACATCAGGGTAGAGAATCTAGAAATTTCCCCATCTGAGGTGATGGTAGGGGAAGCCGTAACAATAAGCGTCCGGGCTACCAATTATGGGACTGCCGCGGGCACGAAAAAAATCGTCTGCACAGTAAGTTAAAGGAGAATTATGGCTGAGCAGAGCGTGACGCTAGACCCTGGCGAGTCGAAACTTGTCTCTTTTGAGGCCATCCCTCATGAGGCGAGGACTTACCAGGTGAAAGTAGATGGTTTAACTGGTAGCTTTAAGGCTATGGCACCTCCTGAGTCGTCTGCCCTGCTGACCTCCTACCAACAGGCACTTAATGAAGCCTACCTTGCGGTAGAGGGTGGTTACCCTAGTAATTGGGTTATGATACCAGGCTACGGACTTCAATCTGCCAGTGCTGCTATACCTCAGCTTGAAGGCTTGATGACAGTCGAAGCAATTGCCATTGGTATGATAGCCTCCGCTGCTGATAGGTACTTTGTCCGCGATGTAATGTATTTCAGTGACGGCACTACAATCGTGCCCTACTGGTGGCCATGCCCATACTGCCCTGAGAAGTTCAGGAGCCCGGCGTTGCGGGATGCCCACATAGCGGCTTCCCATGTAATACCCGAAGCTGTCATCGTCGAATATGGGTTTGACACGTACTGCTTTGACCCTCCATTCTGTGATGACGTAAATCCCACAGCCATTTTTGTAACCTGGCGTAATGATTCGGATTTCAATGTTCAGGGCCACATCGACCTCGAATTTAGACCGACGTTTGGTGGTACTAGCTACTTCACCAGCCCAGATGTTGTTGCGGCTCCTGGGCAAGTGATACGCGCTTCCTGGCCGGCAGATTATTATGGTCAGTTTGCATCTATTACTCTGACAGTTGATGGGTTTGTTGTGGATGTGAAGCCGTAAACTATAGTAGAAGGAGAGATTCAATGGATGGTGGTTCTATCGCTCAGTGGCTAGCTACCGTCATAATCGGTGTCGGGTTAATTGCCACCTGGTGGCACAACGGCAAAAACCGGGCTAAGGATCTCGGCTCATTGGAGACCGAGGTCAAGAATATTCAGAGCACCCTGAATGACCCTAACTATGGGCTGGGCGCCCTAAAAGAAGAC
>DATKVW010000132.1:0-7827 GCA_035529875.1 Dehalococcoidales bacterium
AAGGGGAAAGGGGGCCTTTTTACCCACCCACCCGGGTAGGACTAAATTCCTATTAGAAATAGAACCTTTGAGCTATAGCGCTTGATATATATGTGTAGTAGAGTTTAAACGTATCAAGTAAAGGAGGTAAAACAAAACCCCTCTAACAAGTCAACCCCCCATGTAGATCAGCTCACCACCTTTCTACTAAGTTCGCGTCCCGTCAAAGGGGCAGTTCTCATCCTACTATAGGAAAGGGAAATAGTCAATACTTTTTGGAGTATTTTTGATGAAGACTACCGTTAGCTTTTCCAGCTTTAATGAGTCGATGCTATCTCCGAGACCAAGAGGGGCAATCCGGTATGAGAACGAAGTTGATTCTTCCCCTCATCGCCTTATTACTTGTCTCGGTTTGGCCTTATCCTCACTACGATAACAACACAATCCTGCGAGAAACAGTCCAAATAGAGGTCTCTGAACCTTCAGCAACGGATATCTTCGTCTCAAGTGATGGTGAAGGCTCAAGCGGCCAGGATATTGTACTCAAAAACCCCACTTTTCAAGAGCTCAGGGATTTTATCCTCAGAGACCCCACCAGCCGGAACGAGTTTGTCCTTAATAAATACGAGTGCCGGCACTTCACCACCGAGGTCTGCAATAATGCTGAGGCCGAGGGTTTGAGGTGTGCTTTCGTCCTGCTCGGCTTTGAGAGGGGACAGCACGCGGTTGTCGCCTTTGATACCACCGACAGAGGCCTGGTTTATATCGAACCCCAAACCGATGCCTGCATCCACCCTGAGGTCGGTGGTAAGTATCAGGGAAAGGGAATAAAGGAGATCCTCATCGCCTGGTGAACTTTCCCGAGCCCACCAGGCGATGATATCATTTAATAGGCTCGCCTCCTCCTAATCAGGAAGAAAACGAGCACTGCCACTATTACCGTCGCCGCTATAATCCCGCCGAGCAGAGGCCAGTTGGGTGCTGTTGGCGGAATTATCTCTGGTGGTGCTGGGGCTGGCGGGACTGGCGCTGGTGGTGCTGGGGCTGGTGCTGGTGGTGGCGGCGCCGGTGCCGGTGCTACCACCGGAGCCGGTGCTACTACGGTAAAACTAGCACTCAACCCATCCACGACCAGACTGTAGTTGCCAGCATCCTCTTTGGATACGCTAAAACTAACACTCTGGCTTCTACCCGCAGCAACAGTTACCCTCTTCTCCGCTTCCTTCACCCCATTTAATTTCAGGACTACGGTATAGCTCCCCTCAGTACCGCCAGTATTGGCCACCAAAACAGTGATGGTTACTGCCTCCCTGGGCTGAACCTGCAGCGGCTTAACCGAGAGATTTGTCACCGAGAAGGCGGCTGGTGCCAGTGGCGGTGTCGGGATAGAAACAACGATGGCAAAGGTGGTGAAGTGGCTAAACGGAGCCGTGATAGTTTTGTTCTCGGGGTCAACCACACAGCCCTCAAGTTCAACCCACTCACCAGCCTCCTCATCGTAGTAGGCGATAACCAGATCCTCCTCAGCAACACCTTCAGGAATGTCGGCCGGGTCATAGCTCCAGGTTAAGGTAATCGCTGGGTCGAAGGTAGCCCCATCAGGACCGAAGTCATAGGCCAGCCCAATAACATGGGCATCCTCCGGTGGAGGTGGTGGCTCATCCATTTCCAGTATGGTTATCTCGTCGAGGGGCTCCAGTTCCTCGGTCAGGCCTACCGTGTCCCTGGGAATGGTAAGAGTGCACAATTCATCCTCGGAAATGGCGGTGACCGCCCTTGTGAAACGACCAGTCGTGGTCACCTTTCCACTGACATCAGTAGTGCCCGGTGGTGGAGCTGGAGGTTCGTAGTCTCCCCCACCTCCAACATAAACTGGTGCGGGTGCAGCCCCGGTGGTGAAGCTCCAACTATAGGCTGCTGCCATTGGATTACCGACGAGGTCGCTTGCTGAGACACTGGCGGTATAACTCCTGCTGTAGCCGAGGTTGGCACCAGGGGTAAAGGTAGCTGTAGTACCAGTATAGGTTGTAGTGCCACTTACTCCGCCTACACTAAAGGCTAAGGTGCCAGAATCAATAGGCTCACTGAAGGTAGCCCTCACCGTAGCGGTGATAGCTACTCCGGTGGCACCACTGGCCGGTGAGGTGCTAGTCACTGTGGGAGGGATAACGTCAGCTGCAACTCCTGCAACCCATCCGTTGTCTGGAGTAAATGGGATAGAGTTGCCATCATCATCCTTTAGCGTTATTACATCTAGGGCTAGTTCACTCTCACCACCAAGCCTCGTCAGGGTAATATCGGCTACCTTAATGGTGCCGGTTAACCCTTTCGGGGAAGTAACAAAGGCTACCAAGTGAGTATGACCACTCTCAATGTTGCTCACTAGGCTATCAAAGTCGCTGCCTGAGGCACCGGTAACCTCCACCACTGCTGGGTCATAGGTAACGTCAACATCAACACAGGACACTGGTTCAGTGGCACCGCTAATCGACAGCACCACTGAGCCGCTAGCTCCGGTGGGTAGTGTGGCATCAGTGATAGATACAGTTGCCCCCGGACTAGCTAGGGTGGTGGTGGGGAATAGAATCCCCACCACCAAGATAATTGCTATTAGTAGTGTCTTAACTCTGCTCATGTTAGCCTCCTAGTGGATAGCCAAGAATGCCGACGAGGTGTCGCGCCAAGTAGGTGCAGTCCCAAGCATCTACCATATCATCGCCACTAACATCCATAGTAGGTGTGTCGATGCTCCAGCCTGGGAAACCAGCAATGGCCCGGGCGATATAGACGCAGTCAAAGGCATCTACCTTGCCACTACGGTCGGCATCACCAATTCCGCCAACGATAGCAATGCTGTCATTAGCCCCTAAAGTGAGCGGTATAGTATCGCCCTTATTGTCCTTCAAGGTGATGACCTCAAGTGTCAATGGCGATTCATCCATGGTGCTGCCCACTGCGTTGAGCTTAACCTCGGCTACTACCACACCACCAGTAGCATTTACGCCGGCTTCGAACGCCTGATTAGCCACAAAGCGTGCTATCTGAGTGTCGTCGCCAAAATGTGCGTAGTCGGGGTTCACCGTCAGGGTATCAAAGACACTGTTCTCACCAGCGACCACCTCTACCACCCTTGGGTCAAAAATAAGGTCTATAGTAGCCGCTCCCAAGAAGGCAGTATTAGTATCGATGGTCAGAGTTACAGTACCCCCGGGGGCACCCTCGACACTGTAGTTTAGATTGAGAATGCTCTCAATAGCCACTGCAGCCTCATCCTCAAGGTAACCACCCATACCGACAGGGGTGCCGGTAAGGGCACTCACCGGGATATCACCGCTGACAGTGTTAAGAGCGGTATCTACTTCATTGTTATCGGCAAGGCGCCACATAGGATCAGGATCGGCAGCCTCATCCCAGTAGTAGAGTCCGAGGGTATTCTCGTCTATATCGGTCTCGTCAACAATGCCATCGCCACCTTCAGGCTCAAGCTCCTCATCGGGATAAGGAACACTTATGTGGGCTATGCCCTCGGTGTAGCCAGTGACGCGAACATCAAGGAAAACAACACCGCTCGTACCAGTGCCTACGGAAAGCGTAGTTTCTATTGGTTCGAGCGCATCAGTGTAGCGGGCACCAGTAATGGTGCCTGAGCCATCCCCGCCACCAGAGATGTCGACATTGGCGATGGTTCCTCCCTCTGAATCTTGGAGGTTAACCTCACTAGGGTCGTCCCCTGCGACATAGGCGGTATCCACTTGCCCTGGGTCTATAGTAGCGCCAGGAAAGTCAGTATCGTCATCAGGGTCAGTCCCCAGCCAGTACTCATCCAGGTCGGAGAAGCCATCGTTATCGCTGTGTATCGGGTTTCCTTCATCGTCGAAGTAATCTTCCCACTCGCCTGGCAGCCAGGGGCTGTAGTCTACATCACCAAGGACTCCGTTGGCTTCATCCTGTCCCGGTCCATTGACCGAGCCCCACCAGTTGTAGGTGGCATCGACTTCTACAGAAACGTCATTTATTATCCCATAGTTGGCATTGTTATAAATGTCGTTGACGTTTATGTGGACATTGGATAAATTGGTGACACCTTCTGCATGATCGGGTATCCTGATTCCGCTGGGGCTATCGGTGATGGTATTACCGGCTATGAGCACATCGTATGATACCTCACCCAGCATAATCGCGGCCTTCTCAAGAAGTTCCTGTTCAGTAAAGGGATAATCAGTTCCCAAGAACTTATTGCCCACAATTGTCAAATCGTGAGCCGGCTCACCATCCCAATTCATGCCTATGCCTTCCTTGTAGCCAGTCAAGGTATTGCCGATTATTACAAGGTGACTCGCTCGGTTAAGGTAAATGGCCAGTTTGCGGTTAATAAGCTCGTTATCCTTTATCACCCAATAATTGATATCGTAGTCTTTAAAGTCAATACCGTTTCCTCTACTGGCAGAAGGTGATTCAAGCTTATTAGCATCAATTATGCCTGGGTTCTCACTTGTCCCGCTAGCTCCTGCTCCCATCATTTGTATACCTGTTGAGCTGTCACTCTGTAATATATAAAAGCCCTTGATGATTACCGGGCTAGATACAGAAATGGCTGTACCTGAAGCCGGCGACAGGATAGTATCTGGCACACCCGCTCCGAGTAGCCGCAGGTTATCTTTGCCTACAGGTATGTTAAGATTCTCGGTGTAAGTCCCCGCCGCCACACTAACGGTGCCAGCAGCATTCGACGCAGTCACACCCGCCTGAATTGAGGCAAAGCCACCTTCAGGGTCTGTGGTCCTCACTGGCGCAAATGGCTCCCCACCTGAGGCATCTAGCCACGGCACATAGTCAACTTGGTCGCTAACCTTGGCCCCCTGAAAGCCGACATTAAAGGTATTCCCAGCATGCTCTGGGCCATTTACTGAGCCCCACCAGTTGAGGGTGGCATCGACCCCGACCTCGGGCGGGCCAAGGACTCCCCAGCGGTTCTCAGGTACACCTGAGAAGTCATTCATTTGTACCACTACGCTGCCGACCTTGCTGAAATCGGGGCCTGCGCCCCCAAGCCATCGAGCATCAAAGATCACAACTGCGCTACCGATATCATCCCAACCTTCAAAGCTCTCTAAGTCAAGGATACTGTTCCCGACTACCCTGATGTCGACTGGCCCAACGCCATCGCGCTGAATCCACTGGTTGTAAACCAGCAAGTTGGTCGTCCCGTCTACAACGTTGGATTCTATTCTTATCGTTCCACTATTAGCGGGGTCACTATCATCGAAGTTCTCAAAGAGGATAGCCTTCCGGCTCGCAACTGTACTTTCGGTATCTCCCTCAAACCTGTTTCCGGAAATGAGGGTTGTGCCAGACACTGCATCAAAATACAGTGCATCATCGAGCTGTCCCTTGAATTCACAGCCTTCGATAGTCAAGTCTCCAGCGGTGATGAACGCACCTCGCGCAGCTCCTTCAAATAGGACGTTGCGGAAGGTTATTCGCTCATACTCGATGGTATAGGCACCCCAACTACCACCCCTTGGGATATTGATGATACAGTTGGACCAACCGTCACGATCCTGCCGGTAGAAATAAATATTCTCAACGGTGACGTCACTAGCGGTGATGGTTACCCCTGCGTCATCTCCGTCCGGGATATCCACCACTGGCCGGATGAGGCCTTTGCCGACCAGCAAGAGAGGCTTGGTAATGGTCAGCTTCTCAATGTAAGTCCCCGCCAAAACATTGATGGTCGTATCTTCCGGCACAGCACTCACAAAGCCTTGGATGCTCAAGCCAATTGTCCCCCCGCTTGCGCTTTCGACATATACGCCTTTGTCGAACGTATTTGCTGCTATCAGGGCACTGTCGATGGGGTTGTTTTCAAGGTATAGATGACCATTACTAGGTGTAAGGCCAGTGCTCCTGAAGTCGTTTCCGGTGATGACAGCGTTTGGACCACGAGCTCGAAGGCTTGTGCCATAGCGTGTCGTCGTGCCTTCAAAGACATTGCCGGTAATCGTGCTTCCAACCGAATCAATGGTAACCAACGTGTTGCCCTGGGGATTATTCTCGCTGTTGATACCACCGGCTGTTCCAGTGATATGGTTTTCGGTAAAGGTGATAGCTGAGGTGCTGCCTCCACCGGACCCACCGCCCATGTTAGCCAATTGCCGCGGCACGTTAGGCTCCGTGAATTGTGCGTCGAAGCCCTCGCCTCCAGGGGTACCAATAAAGGTTTGCCCGGAGAACTCGTTGTCGGAGATCACGAAACCGGTTATCGTCGCACCCCATTCGGTTAAAAGACCAGCGTCGCCATTGGCAACAATGTCATTGCCCTTGATGACGGCATTGCTGTGGTTACCCTGGAAGTAAACCGCTGCCTTTTCCAATCCTGGGGTACCGTCAATACCGATGATAGTGAAGCCTTGACCTATATCGCCAATCTGAACGCCATCAGTGTTGTTGGTGACGAACACCGTTCCCAGCTCACCACCCAGGGCTATGTCCCCCTGGATCGTTGTGTTCGCTCTGCCACTGGTGGAAAGAAGGGTCAGTGTTTTGTTAATGGTGACGTTCTCGATATACGCCCCATCCGCCACGATGATGGTGTCGCCGGGATTGGCATCCGTTACCGCTGCCTGAATAGTGGCATATGGATAGCCACGCGTCCATACGTTTCCGAAAAGCCCGCTAGTAGCGTCATTGTAAGCCAATGTTTGACCATCGGGTGACCACGCTACCATAGCCGCTGGACCAGCAAACACCACCGTGTCGTCATTTCCATTGGCGTTCATCACATGGAGGGCCTTGGTACTATCGTGATAGGCTATTTTGCCGTTAGCACCCCAGTCGGGGTAATCGCCGCCATAGCTTCCACCGATACCGATTGTTCTGAGTGGAGCTGAACCACCTGAAGCCCCGGCTGAACTGAAGACACCAACATACATGTCAGAACTGGGTCCCCAAGCGCAGGCTATCTCAGTGCCGTCAGGTGACCAGGTGGGAGAGTAGGCCGTCTTGGTATAGTCGGTTATCTGAGTTAGGTCACCTGTTGCATAATCGACTGTCCATATGCCCGCCGTCCCTGCCCAGCTATCAGAGAAGGCCAGCTTGGTACCGTCAGGTGACCAGTCGAGGCTGTGCGTTGCGGTTATTGTTGCCTCAGTATAGACCAGATGAGACGTATCAATGGTCTTAACCAGAGTCCCGTCAGGCGTTATTATGGTGATACCAGTGCCGCCGATGGCGATCAGCCCGTCTGGGTAACCGTCTATGGGAAGCCCCCAGTTGGGCCGGGCGCCACTGTAGATGCCATGTGGCTCGGAACCATCGGCATTCATAACCCAAATGCCGGCACCTCCATATACGATCTTGCTTCCATCGGGCGAGAAGCTGCCCAAGTTCAATGCGCCGGTAGCTAATTGCACAGGAGGCCCATTGACCTCAAGAATCGCTCCATTTGCCGCCACTGGCACCGCCGTCACCAGGCTGAAGCTACAGACCAGCACCAGGGTAAGGAAGATACTTAAAATTTTCCTTTTCAATTTATTACTCCTTTTATTAGATTTTTATATCAATCGGTCTTTCCCGAGCGTCCACAGGTCTTTCCCTATCGTCCAGTGATATTGGAATCACCTCCTTTTCTTCTAGGACTATTTTCCTATCTAAAACATTACCTTTGGGTGATTGCAGACTTAGGCAAGGTAAGTTATTATTAATAAGAGGATGGCCTGTTCTCTCATTGGCTAGCCCACATCAGATATAATATAAGCCGCTTCGCCACGGAAATTAGTAAGCTAGCCTGGTTGCCCGACCATTTAGCCTTATTTTTAGCTGGTGCGATAAAGAGAGGATAGGCCTTCT